>NZ_CAXQBM010000023.1:2500-113719 GCF_964222115.1 Alteriqipengyuania sp. | reverse complement strand
CCTGATGGGATCATTGCTGGCCGGGTGGGGAGGCGGGGCGGAAAGGGCAGGTTCGCGCTAGCGAACCTCGCAAATAAGAGTAGCCTCTATCGCATCGCCGACCTTCACCATGTCGTCATCACGACCGATGGTGATGCGCAATGCGTCGCCGAGGCCTTGGCCCGGCAGGTGCCGCACCGCATAGCCGGCGTCCGCGATCCTGTCGCGCACCCGCTCCGCCGTCGGTTGGTCGGGGAAGAACACGAGCACGAAGTTTGCTTCGCTGGGCACTGTGCGCACGCCATGATTGCCCAGTTGCGCCAGCCGGGCGACGAAGGCTTTGCGAACCCGCGCGTTCTCGCGCCGCGAATGCCGCACGAAATCCTGGTCGCCCAGAGCGGCCAGCGCGCCTGACTGCGTGGCTCCTGTCACGTTGAACGGGGCGCGGATGCGGTTGAGGGCATCGATCAGATGCGGGGCGCCAGTGGCCCAGCCCACCCGTGCCGAGGCGAGCCCATAGATCTTGGAGAATGTGCGGGTGACGAGCACGTTCTGCGCCGCGCCCGCCAAGGCGAGCCCCGCCGCGCCTTCATCCTCCAGATATTCGGCATAGGCTTGGTCCAGCACCAGCAGCACGTCATCGGGCAGGCCCAGATGCAGCCGTGCGAGATCTTCATTCGAAAGGTGAGTACCGGTCGGGTTGTTGGGATTGGCGATGAAGACCACGCGCGTGCGGTCGGTCACAGCGGCGAGCAGCGTATCGATATCGGCGCCATAATCGCGCGCCTCTGCCTCCACCGGCGTGGCACCCACCCTCCGCGCGGCAATCGGGTAGACCGAAAAAGAGTAGCGCGGCATCAGCACCTCGTCACCGACACCGGCAAAAGCCTGCGCCGCGAGGTTGAGCAGTTCGTCCGACCCGGTGCCGCACACGATCTGTGCCGGATCGATCCCGTGCAATTCGCCCAACGCGGTGCGCAGGGCGATGGAGTCGGGATCGGGATAGCGCGCCGCGTCGTGCGGCTTCGCCAGCGCCGTGGCCGCCGCATCGCTGCAGCCCAGCGGATTCTCATTGGCCGACAGTTTGACCAGCGCGCGCCCGTCTGCCGCTTTCGCCACCCCCGGCACGTAGGGCGCGATGTCGAGGATATAGGGCTTGGGTTGAGGTGCTCTGCTTTTCATCGTTCGTGGATTAGTTGAGGAGAGTTGCCCATACCGTGTGGCCCAAGCTTGTCGAAGGGGAGTTTTTGGTCTCTCACCGCACAAAGCCATGCAAGACCTCGCCAACGCCCTGACCCTGCCCGATCCACTGCCGCTCGATAGCGGCGCGCAGCTGTCGCCGGTCACCATGGCATACCAGCAATATGGGGCGCTGGCGGAGGATCGCAGCAACGCGATCGTGATCTTCCATGCGCTGACAGGCGACCAGTATGTCGCCAGCGAACATCCGGTGACGGGCAAACCCGGCTGGTGGGATCGCATGGTCGGCGCGGGCAAGCCCGTCGATACGGATCGCTTCTGCGTGATCTGCGCCAATGTGATCGGCGGATGCATGGGATCGACCGGCCCAGCCAGCGATGGGCCGGGCGGAAAGCCCTATGGCACGTCTTTCCCCGTGGTGACCGTGCACGACATGGCGCGGGGCATTGCCCGACTGCTCGATGCGCTGGGCATCGCAAAGGTCCACGCGGCCATCGGCGGCTCTATGGGCGGCATGCAGGCGCTCGCCTTCGCATCGGACTTTCCCGGGCGTGCCGAGCGCGTTCTCGTGCTGGCAAGTGCGGCCCGCCAGTCGGCGCAGAACATCGCGTTCCACGAGGTCGGGCGGCAGTCGATCATGGCCGACGCGAACTGGAACGGCGGCGATTACTACGACGGCGCGCACCCGGACGCAGGCCTCGCCGTGGCGCGGATGGCGGCGCATATCACCTATCTTTCCGAAGCGGGCCTGACCGAGAAATTCGGGCGACGCCTGCATGAGCGCGATACGAAATCCTTCGGGTTCGAAGCCGATTTCCAGGTCGAATCCTACCTGCGCTACCAGGGCAGCGGGTTTACCCAGCGGTTCGATGCCAACTCCTATCTCTATATCACGCGCGCGATCGATTATTTCGACCTTGCAGAGGAGCATGGCGGGCGCCTTGCCGATGCCTTCGCCGGGACCGGTGCACGGTTTTGCGTTGTCAGCTTCGATACCGACTGGCTCTATACGACGGCGGAGAGCCAGCACCTTGTGCGCGCGCTCAATGCGGCAGGGGCGCCGGTCAGCTTCGTGGAACTGTCCTCTCCCTACGGGCACGACGGATTCCTGCTCGATACGCCGGGGCTGGACGAGGTGGTGCGGGGGTTCGTCGGATGAGTACGCTGGCTGCCTTGCGACCCGACTTGGCGACGATTGCGCAGGCGATCCCTGATGGCGCACGCGTGCTCGATATCGGGTGCGGTCAGGGGACGCTGCTGGCCGCGCTGGCCGAGCACAAGAGGGTCGATGCGCGCGGGTTGGAGATCGACGCTGAATGCGTCGCCACCTGCGTGTCTCGCGGGCTCTCCGTGGTGCAGGGCGATGCCGAGCGGGACCTTGCGCATTACCCTGGCGATGCGTTCGACTTCACGATCCTGGGCCAGACGATCCAGATGGTGGACCGCCCGGCAGAAGTGCTGGAGGAATTGCTGCGCGTGGGGCGCGCCGCCTTCGTCAGCTTCCCCAATTTTGCGCACTGGCGGATGCGGGTGGCACTGGGGCTGGGTGGGCGCATGCCCGTGACGCCCGCCTTGCCCGAGGCGTGGCACGCGACCGGCAATATCCGCAACCTGACCGTGGTCGACTTTCGCGAGCTGGTGGCCGATTGCGGTGCCCGGATCGAACGCTCCTGGTTCTTTGCCAAGGGGCGCCCCATCGGAGCACGCGGTGCGAACCTGCGGGCCGAGTTTGCGCTGTTCCTGGTGGTTAGGGGTAAAGACTGACCCCCGCCATAAGTCTCACTTCTCCTCCCCCTTGAGGGGGAGGCTGGGTGGGGGTGTGCCAAGGTCGATGGCTGGGAACCCCCACCCCCAACCCCTCCCCACGGGGAGGGGAGGAAGGGGACCTAACCCGGACGATACATTGCGCAAATCTTGTTGCCCGACGGATCGCGAAGGTAGGCGAGATACAGCTTCATGCCTGCGCCTTCGCGGATGCCCGGCGGGTCTTCGATAGCGGTGCCGCCTGCAGCAAGGCCCGCCTCGTGCCACGCGTTCGCCTCTTCCTCGCTCGCTGCGGCAAAGCCGATGGTCGACCCGTTGCCGCAGCTCGCGGGCTTCCCGTCGATCGGCTTGGTCAGCATGAAGATGCCGCCATTGTGAATATACATTACCCGGCCCTTGGGATCGACCGAACCTTCGCGCCCGCCCAGCGCCTTGAAGCACGCATCGTAGAACGTCTTGGAAGCGTCGATATCGTCGGCGCCGAGCATCACATGGCTGAACATTTCTCTCTCCCTATGGGTTGCCCGATCCGCATACCATCGCGCTCGCAGCGGGCAATCGCGATAATGCGGAATGCCAAAAAATGCGGGATAGGTCTTGGCGCCAAGGCGTGGCATCATGGCGGTGCAAGGGGAGAAAAGCCGATGAAGATTCTGCCGCTGTTGGTGATGGGCGCGATGCTGGCCGCGTGCGAGCCCCTGCTGCCGGTCGACCGCGAAGACGATGCCGATTTCGGCGCTGCCGATCAGATGCAGGCTGCACCCGGGGTCAGCATTATCGACACTGCGCCTGTCGCGGGGACCGACTGGCTGCTGGCACGGGTCGGGTGGCCGAACGATCGGCGCGATGCTTCGGCTTCCAGCTCCAGCTATGCAGGGGTCGCGGTCGCCAATATCGTCATCCTCGACAAGGAAACCGGGGCGAGCATCTCGCTTCTCCCAAACGAACGCAACATTGTGCGCGACCACCGGATCATCTGGCCGGTGGCTGGCGTCGTTGCCAGTGGCACGTCGACCTTCGATGAAGGCGCCGCGCCCGTTCCGACGCATTTCGTGCTCGACGCGGAGCTGCGCGACAATCGCGGCCGCGCCAACCCGGCCTCGCGGCGGCTGCTGATCGGCGGGCTGGACGATTTCTCATCCTCGCTGGTCGCACGCGGCTATGCGCGCATCCACCATATGGAAATGCTCGACCAGGCGCGGCTGTCGATCCTGCTGGGCTATCCCGACCGGGACGAGCTGCTGGTCGTCGACTTGCAGGAAAAGAAGATCGAACTGCGCAAATGGGTCGATCCGGCGCGGCCGGGGCGCTGAGGCGGGGGAGGCGGGGGCGCACCCCCGCCACACCCATCAGCTTTCGTGGATGGTCTTGGGCACCATGCAGTGCATCACGCCCTCTTCGCCGTCCTCGCGGCCAAAGCCCGACCATTTGACCCCGCCAAACGGCGCATCGGGCGCGCTCACATTGGCGCCGTTGATCGCCAGCATCCCGGCCTCGACCTCGGCTGCAAGGCGGCTGCGCAGCTTGGGGTCGTTGGTCCAGGCGTAAGCGGCGAGGCCATAAGGCAGGCGGTTCGCCTCTTCGACGATCGCATCGGCGTTGGGCATCGGGTTGATAAGCGCCACCGGACCGAACGGTTCTTCGTTCATGATCTCGGCATTGGTGGGCACTTCGCTGAGCACGGTGGGCTCGAAGAAGAAGCCCTGGTTGCCGATCCGGTCGCCGCCGGTTTCCAGCTTCGCGCCCTTGTCCTTCGCGTCGGCGATCTTCTTGATCAGGCCTTCGGGCCCGCGCTCGTTCGCCATCGGGCCCATCTGCGTGTCCTTGTCCGTGCCGTTGCCGATCTTGATCGCCTTGGCACGCTCCACGAACCCGTCGCGGAAGCTTTCGAACAGGTCTTCCTCGATCAGGAAGCGGGTGGGGCTGACGCAGACCTGCCCGGCATTGCGGAACTTCGCACCGACCATCGTATCGAGCACGGTGTCGACGTCGCTGTCCTTGAACACCATCACCGGCGCGTGTCCGCCCAGTTCCATGGTGGTGACCTTCAGGTCTTCCGCTGCCAGTTTGGAGAGGTGCTTGCCCACGGCAGTGGAGCCGGTGAAGGTGACTTTGCGGATCACCGGGCTGGCGAGCAGGTGGCGGCTCACCTCGTCCGGCACACCGAACACGACCTGGCAGACGTCGCCGGGCACTCCGCCATCGAGCAGGCACTGGACCAGCGCGAGACCTGCAGCGGGCGTTTCTTCGGACGGTTTCACAATGACCGAGCAGCCTGCGGCAATCGCACCGCCGACCTTGCGGGCTACGTTGATCGCGGGGAAGTTCCACGCAGCAAAGCCCGCCACCGGGCCGACGGGCACGTAAATGACGCGCGCGCCCTGGCCTTCAGGACGCACCAGCGTGCGGCCATAGGTGCGCTTGCATTCACCGGCGTAGAACTCGAACAGCATCGCGCAGAAGATGACTTCGCCGTAGGCTTCCTTGGTCGGCTTGCCCTGTTCGCGCGTCAGCAGCTGGGCGATATCGCCCGCGCGCTCGCGGATCAGCGATGCCGCCTTGTTGAGCGCGGCGCCGCGCTTGTCCGCGCTTTCCTTGCGCCAGGCGTGGAAGCCCTTGTCTGCATTGGCGAGCGCTTGGTCGAGATCGTCCTTGGTGGCGTGCGGCAGCGCGCCGAGCACTTCGGCGGTGGCCGGGTCGATCACGTCGGCGGTTTCGCGCCCGCCGCCAGAGAGCTTTTCGCCGCCGATCAGAAGGTGGAGGGAGGAATGGTCGGACATGCTTATAGGCTCCTCTTGATCTCAGTTCGTCTTGTTTTCGCACCATCGCCCAGAAAGGGGCAGCGCGAGGCTTGGCCTTCAGGTAGAGTCCCCGACCATGATCGCCAACCTCTTACCGCTCGTTTTTCTTGCCCTTCAGCCTGTGTCGGGCACTGCCGACCCCGCAAATGGCGTTCAGCTGCAGCCGCTCGACGTGTCCCAGCAGGGCGCCTTGCGGTGTTCGGCCGCCTTTGCCCTCATTGCCGAGCGGCAGAAGCAGGGCGATCCCGCGGCGCTGGAATATCCGCTGCTGGCAGCGCGTGGCCGCGAATTCTTCGTCCGCTCGAATGCCCAGCTGATGGATGAAGCGGGCCTTGATCGCGCCGCCATAGAAGCGCGGTTGCGGGCGGAGGCGGATGCCATCGTCGCCGAAGGATCGCTGGACGAAATCATGCCGCCGTGCCTTCTGCTGCTTGATGCATCAGGGCTCTGACGCACAGCTGACACTGCAGGTCGCATAAGCTTTCCCAAGCCTCTGGATTTGCGGGCGCGCTTGCCCCATCTGGGGCGCGCATGTGGACCATCCACCAATTCCCTCTGTGCCCGTTCAGCCGCAAGGTCCGTATCCTGCTGCGCGAGAAGGGCGTGCCCTTCGGCCTCCAGCGCCTCGACCCCTGGAAGGCGGAGGACGACTTTTTCGACATGAACCACGCGGGCCGCGTGCCCGTGCTGGAGGAAACCGAGAAGGGCATCGTGCTGAGCGATTCGACCGCGATCTGCGAATTTTTCGAAGAGACGGTCGACAAGGCGCCGATGATCAACGGGTCTGCGCTAAACCGCGCGGAAATCCGCCGGCTGGTCGCGCTGTTCGAGGAAAACCTGTTCGGCGACGTCACCATGCCGCTGCTGCACGAACGGATGAAGAAGCGCATCGTGCTGCGCGAGCCACCCGATTCCCGGATCATTCGCGAGGCGATGAAGCTGGCCCACGCGCATCTCGATTACCTCGACTGGCTGCTCGATCACCGCGCCTGGATTGCCGGGCCGCAGCTGAGCTTGGCCGACATTGCCGCCGCCGCGCAGCTTTCCGTCGCGGACTATCTCGGCGGGATCGACTGGAAGGATCACGGGCCGACGCGCGACTGGTACGCCGCGTTCAAGAGCAGGCCGAGTTTTGGCCCGCTGCTGTCCGAACGCATGGATGTTATCCAGCCGCCCCCTCACTATTCCCAGCTCGACGACTGATCTGTTTTCAAAGCTCCCGCCCGATAAGCTTGCAAAGGAGAACCCGCATCATGTCCGACAAGCTTGAACTGACCGAAGCCCAGTGGCGCGACCGCCTGACGCGCGAACAGTTCCATGTCCTGCGCGAAGCGGGCACCGAGCGCGCCTTCACCGGCGCCTACGACAAGCTGAAGGACGATGGCGAGTATCACTGTGCTGGCTGCGGCAACCTGGTGTTTCGCAGCGCCGAGAAATACGACAGCGGATCGGGCTGGCCCAGCTTCTACGCGCCGGTCGACGAGGATGCCGTACAGGTGGAGCAGGACACGTCGCACGGAATGACCCGGACAGAGGTGATGTGCGCGAAATGCGACGGCCATCTCGGCCATGTCTTTCCCGATGGCCCGCAGCCGACCGGCCTGCGCTATTGCATCAATTCCGCTGCACTTGAGTTCGAGGCGGCGGGCGATCCGCCCGTAGGAAACTGAGTGAAGAATTACGGCAAAAAAGTGTCGGCCGTTCATTCGCCATTGAGCTTTGCCCATGCATAGGCGAGATGCGAAAACTCGGGTGCGTGTCGCGCCGCGCCATAGTCTGGGATAGAGGGCTTTAATGGCCAGGTACACGACCACGCGTGGCGAGAAGCAGCGCCGCTTTCCCGGTGCGGAGACGTGGGAAAAGGCGCCGCGCTGGCTGCAGCTCACCCTGATGTGGACCGGCGGGCTGGCTGCGCTCAGCGTGATCTTCCTGATCCTGGCGGTCGCTTTCACCGCACGTTCGCTTCCCTCCTATGAAGAGCTTAAGGCCGCGCCGACTGCGCCGACCATCGTCGTGCGCGCAGCCGATGGCAGCGAAATCCTGGAGCTCGGGCCGAGCTATGGCGAATGGCTGGACAAGGAAGAGATTCCCGATGCCATGAAGCAGGCGATGATCGCGGTCGAGGACCGGCGGTTCTACTCGCACTTCGGCATCGATATCTGGCGGACCGGCGGCGCGCTGATCGAACCGATGACCGGGCGGCGTTCGCGCGTTGGCGGCACCTCCACCATTACGCAGCAGCTCGCGCGTAACATTTTCCTCAATTCCAACCGCACGATGGACCGCAAGCTGCGCGAGGCCGTGCTGGCGATGGCCCTGGAGATGAGCTTCGACAAGGAACAGATCCTCGAGCTCTATCTCAACAAGGTCTATTTCGGCGGCGGCGCCTATGGCGTCGATTCTGCGAGTCGCAAGTTCTTCAGCCATCCTGCGACGGAGCTTTCGACCGCAGAGGCGGCGATCATCGCCGGGCTGGTCAAGGCGCCGAGCCGATATTCGCCCACCGCCGATGTCGATGCCGCTGTCGGCCGTGCGCAGGTGGTGCTGCGCCTGATGCGCGAGCAGGGGCGGATCACCGCCGAAGAGGCCTCGGTCGATCCATCGGCGGTGAAGCTGAAGCAGGAAGCGGGGCAGAACTCGGTCCGCTATTTCACCGACTGGGCGCTGCCGCAGCTCGATATCCTGCTGCCCAACACGCTCGAACCGATCGAGGTGTGGACCACGATCGACACCGGGATGCAGGGCGCCGCAACTGCTGCGATCAAGTCCAACGCCCCATCCGGCGCGCAGGGCGCCCTTGTTGCACTGGACCGGGACGGGGCGATCCGTGCGCTCGTCGGCGGGACGGATTACGTCACCAGCAATTTCAACCGCGCCACGGTGGCCCAGCGCCAGCCGGGGTCTTCGTGGAAGCTGTTCGTCTATCTCGCCGCGCTCGAATCTGGCTACCAGGTCGATGATAAAGTGGTCGACGCTCCGATCACCATCGACGGGTGGAGCCCGCGCAACTCGTCCGGCCGCTTTGCCGGTGAAATGACCATCCGGCAGGCTTTCGCCTATTCGGTCAACACGGTCGCGGCGCAGCTGGGCAATGAAGTGGGCTTCGGGACCGTGGCCTCGATGGCGCGCCGTTTCGGGATCAGCTCGAACATCTCCACTTTCCCGGCAATGGTTCTGGGCAGTTCGGAGGTTCGTCTGCTCGACATGACGCGCGCTTTCGCCGCAGTGTCGGCTGGCGGCATGGCGGTGGAGCCCTACGGCATCGTCAAGGTGACGACGACCTCGGGCGAAACGCTCTACCAGCATGAAAAACCGCGCGAAGTGCGGCTGGTGCCGGATTATGTCGCCGCGCAGATGACCGACCTGCTGCAGGCTGCCGTGCAGACCGGCACGGGCAAGGCCGCGCAGATCGGCCGACCGGTTGCGGGCAAGACGGGCACGACCAGTTCGAACAAGGATGGTTACTTCGTCGGCTTTTCCTCGGGCATCACCACCGGCGTGTGGATGGGCCGCGACGACAACAAGAGGGTAGGCGGGCTGCAGGGTGGCCGTGCACCCGCACAGGCCTTTGCCGCCTTCATGCGCTTTGCGGTGAAGAACCGCCCGGTTGAACAGTTCGACACCTCGACCGACCTGCCCGACTGGCAGGTCGAGCCCGACGAGGAATTCTACTACGGCGATCCGGACGATTATTACCTGATCGACGAGCAGGGCAACCTTATCGAGCCCGGTCGCGGGGCGGGCGAGCCTGGCCCGGCGAGCGAAGGCGCGACGGAGCGCCCGCGTCCCGGGCAGGGTGCCGATGGCGAGCCGCAAGCGGTCGACGACGACTTCCTCGAACGCGCGATCGGCAATGGCCAGACCAGCAGCGGCGTGCAGGGTGGGCAGGGCGCGCGGCCCCAGCCGCCGCAACAGCAACCGCCGCCACAACCGCTCCCCCGTCCTGCGCCCTCGCAGCCGGGCCGGGGCGAAGCGCCCGCGCTACCTCCCAGCCAGCGCCAGCAGGGCAACTGACCGGGCGACAGGCACACGCTGGCAAGACGCAAAGAGAAAGCCCCGCCGGATCGCTCCGACGGGGCTTCTCATGTTCGGGTTGTCGCGGGCTTAGCGCTGGATGCGCACAGCGAAGTAACCGGTCTGGCCACGTGCTCGCTGGATCCGCAGGACCACGGCGTCGCGGCCCGCTTCTTCGGCTTCGCGCACGATTGCTTCCAGTTCCTCGGTGGTCGAGATTTCCTGGTAGTTCGCGGACAGGATAATGTCGCGCCGTTGCAGTCCCTTGCGCGCGGCATCGGAACTGCGGACCACTCCGGCGATTGCCAGTCCGGTCGTATCGGCAGAGACGCCAAGCTGGCGCGCGATATTGGGGTTAATCGGCACGACACCCAGGCCAAGCTTCTTGGCCAGGAACTCGCCATCGTCCATCGGCGCGTTCATCGCGTCTTCGTCATCGTCGCCCTGGCCGAACATCTGCGACTGGGCGAGCTGTTCCGCGCTGGGCCGCTTGCCCACGGTTACCTGCAGGTTGCGGCGCTTGCCATCGCGGATCAGGGTGACCGGGATGGTGGTACCCGGCTTCACATTGGCCACGAGGAAGGACAGCGTCTGGTCGGGCGTCACGGCCTTGCCATTGACAGAGATCACGACATCGCCGGCTTCGATCCCGGCGCGTGCGGCTGCCTCGCCTTCGACGACCGACTGCACCAGTTCGCCGCGATTGCGCTGCAGGCCGAGTGCGTTGGCGAAATCATCGGTGACCGGCGCAATGCCGACACCCAGATAGCCGCGTTCAATGCTTTCACCGTTGCGCAGGCGATCGACGATCGGTGCGGCAGTGTCTGCGGGGATCGCAAAGCCAACGCCGACGCTGCCGCCGGTGGGCGAAAGAATTGCGTTATTGATGCCGATGACATTGCCCTGCATGTCGAACAGCGGACCGCCCGAGTTGCCGCGGTTGATCGCCGCATCGGTCTGGATGAAGCGGTCATAGGCGCCGGCGCCCGCGGTGCGCAGGACCGAGGAGATGATCCCGCTGGTCACGGTGCCGCCAAGGCCGAAGGGGTTGCCGATGGCGACCACCCAATCGCCCGCGCGGGCATTCTCCGAATCGCCGAACTGGACGAAGGGGAAGGGCTCGCGCCGCTCGATCTTGAGGACCGCGAGATCGGATTCGGGGTCTTTGCCGATCAGTTCGGCTTCGTACTCCGCCCCGTCGGGCATGGTCACGGTGATCTCTTCGATGGTCCCGCGACCTTGCGGGGACACCACGTGGTTGTTGGTCACCACGTAGCCATCCGCCGAGATGATGAAGCCCGAGCCGAGCGACTGGCCTTCGCGCGTGGTCGGCTCGCCGCCGCCGCGATCGCCGAACATGCCTTCGAACGGGGTGCCAGCGAAGGGATTGCTGCTGCGCACTTCGACACGCTGGCGGGTGGAGATGTTGACCACCGCCGGGGCGAGCTGCTCGGTCAAGTCGGCGAAGCTGGCAGGCGCTCCTGCGCGCGGGACCACGGTGTTGATCCGGGCGTCATCGTTCTGCGCCACCTGCGCTCCCGCAGGCTGTCCGGTGATGAGGGAGATGGTTGCGCCGCCAAGCAGCAGCGCGGAGGTCAGGCCATAAGCATATCGCACGGGTCTCACGTCCTTCTGGTTCCTTTTCTAGTCATCGACCGACTACGCACGTCCAACGCACGAAGGGTCGCTCTCTTTCCCACGCCTGAATGAAGGCTGCGGGCGCTTAATCTCGATTGAACGAGCCACGATCATCCTGCTGGATGACCGGGCGCGCTCGACGAACCGTCAACGGCGTCCGCGGAACTGCCGCAGGTATTCGTTGTCCGGAGACAGGATGATGCTGCTCTCGCTCGACCGTTCGCCGTTCTCACCCGTCGCGAAGGTTGCATCATAGCTCTGCATCGCGCGGTAGAAATCGTAGAAGTCGGCATCCTGACCGAAGCTCTCGGCATAGATTCGCGCGGCTTCGGCATCGGCATCGGCGCGGATGATGCGCGCATCGCGGCTGCCGCCTGCACGGATGGTGCGGGCTTCGCGCTCACGATCCGATTCCATCCGACGGAAAGCGGATTGCAGCGGAGCTTCGGGCAGGTCGGTGCGCATGATTTTCACATCGACCACCTCGGCTCCGTACTGCCGTGCCTGCCGATCGAGGTTCGCGCGTACATTGGCGAGTGCATTGCCGCGCTCTGCGGTCAGCATTGCCTGGAATGTGCGGCGGCCCAGTTCCTGGCGCAGCACCGAATTGAGGATCGGTTCGAGCGCATTGCGCACGCCATCCGTCGTCCCGGCACGTTCGACCATGCGGACCGGATCGGTAATGCGGAACCGGGCATAGGCGTTGACCAGCAAGCGCTGCTGGTCTGCCGAGAGCACTTCCTCGTCGTTCATTTCCAGATCGAGCAGTCGCTTCTCGACGCGGCGGACCGAATCGATGAACGGTACGCGCAGGTACAGGCCTGCGTTCGTTTCGCCGCTGACCGTGTTGACCGTGCCGACCGGATTACCGGTCCGCACGATCACGACCTGCTCTTCCTCGGGCACGATATAGACGCTCATCAGGAGGCCAACGAGGGCCACTGCAACGAGGATGACCGCGAGGCGGTATTCTTCCCACAACCTGACCATGATCACTGGCTCCCCTGCGGTGCAACAACGGTTTGCGAGGACTGCGACGAAGTGCCGGTCGAGCGACGCCGGTTCACTTCGGGCAACGGCAGGTACGGCGTGACATTGTCGGTTTCGACAATCGTCTTGTCCGTCTGGCTCAGAACACGCTCCATGGTTTCGTAATAGAGGCGTCGGCGCGTCACTTCGGGTGCAAGACGATATTCCTCGTACACCTTGTCGAAGGCCTGCGCCTCACCTTCGGCCTGCGCCAGCACCTGCTGGGCGTAGCCGCGCGCCTGGTTGCGCGCCGCGTCGGCATTCTGTTCGGCGACCTGCACGTCGCGGAAGGCGTCGACCACCTGCGCCGGCGGATCGGCCTTTTCGATTTCGACACCCAGCACACGAATGCCCGCACCATAGCTGTCGAGCGTGGCCTGCATTCGCTCGCGCACGTCCAGTTCGATCGCGGCGCGCCCCTGGCCGGAGAATGTCTCGTCCAGCTCGGTCTCGGCAACGGCAGCACGCATTGCAGCCTCGGCAGCTTCGTTCACGGTTTCGATCGGGTCGACCACGCGGAACTTGAAGACTTCCAGATCCTTGATGTTCCAGCGCACGATGTAGCTGAGGTCGACCAGGTTCTGGTCGCCTGTCAGGATCAGTTTCGCCTGGCTGTCACCGCCCGGGATGCGGACCGAGCGCACGCCCTCGACATCCTCGATATCGACCGTTTCGATAGGGAAGGGCGCGGTGAACTGGAGGCCGGAATCGAGCGTGCGGGTGTAATTGCCCAGCGTCTTCACCACCGCTTTTTCCTGCGGCCCGATCAGGTGCGCACTGGTGACCAGCGCCCAGATGATCAGCACCACCAGAATGATAACGGGCACCCAGCTCTTGCCGCCGGGGCGTTCGGGCATCCGGAAGTTGGGGCCACCGGGCCCGCCCGGGCCACCGGGGCGACGACGCGGACCTTCGGGCCCGCGATTTTTGAAGATATCCTCTATCGAGGCAGAGCGACGCCCGCCCCTGTCCGAGCCATCGCCGCCGCCTTGCGGCAGCCATGGATTGCGCGGCCCCTTGGGTTTGTCGGAAGCAGGCTTGTCGCCCGATCCGTTACCCTCTCCCTTCGGCGGGTCTGATCGATCGCCGCCATCATCGTCGGAAGAACTGCCCCAGGGATTTTTGCCGGCCATCGCCAGCGCGATTCTCGAGTGGAACCCGTCCAAGATTTTCATAGCATTCCTTATAGGAAGCACTTCGCGCGAAAAACAGGGGTTGCCCGCGCATTTTTGCTGTTATTGACGCTGCGATGACGATCGGTGCGACGGACGAGCTTGAAAGGGTGAAGGCTGCCCTGCCTGCCGAACTGGCCCGGCGGGTGGCCGCAGTGCGGCGGCGCGAGGGCGCAATCTCGCTGGTGGTGGATGGCAGCGGGCTGGACGAAAAGGCGCAGTCGGCGGTCGAAGCGGACCTGCGATCGGGCCTTGCCGGCAAGGCGGGGGGCGAGAAAATCGCGGTTGCCTTCATGGGCGAACGCGTGCGCCGCAGGATCATTGCGGTCGGATCGGGCAAGGGCGGGGTCGGCAAGTCGACCGTGACCGCGAACCTTGCGGTCGCGCTGAAAAAGGCGGGTGTGCGCGTGGGCGTGATCGACGCGGATATCTACGGGCCCTCGCAGCCGATCCTGCTCAGGAGCGAGCACCTGAAGCCCGAAGCTGAGGGTGAGACCTTGCAGCCGGTGGTCGGTGCAGCGGATATTCCCATGCTGTCGATGGGGCACCTCGTGGCAAAAGGCCGCGCGCTCGCTTGGCGCGGGCCGATGGCAGGGCGTGCGCTGGCGCAGCTGTTCGAAGCGAACTGGGGCGATGCCGAAGTGCTGCTGGTGGACCTGCCGCCGGGTACTGGCGACGTGCAGATCACCATGCTGCAGAAATTCAGGCCCGATGGGGCGGTGATCGTATCGACCCCGCAGGACCTTGCGCTGGCCGATGCGGCGCGGGCAGGTTCGCTGTTCGACCAGGGCGAGGTGCCCGTGCTGGGGCTGATCGAGAACATGGCAGGCTATGTCTGCCCCCATTGCGGCGAGGCGAGCGATCCGTTCGGCAGCGGCGGGGTGGAAACGGCGGCGCGTCGGCTGGAACTGCCGTTCCTCGGGCGCATTCCGCTGAGCCACGCGATTCGCGAGGCGAGCGATGCCGGGACACCCGTGGCGCTGGGCGACACGCCCGAGGCCGCAGCCTACCACGCCATCGCAAAAGCCATTGCCGACGCCATCGGAGTGACTGCCGGATGAAGGTTTCGCGGCGCGGCGTATTGGCGGGCGCAGCGGCCGGTGGCGGCCTGCTGGTCGCGTTCTGGCTGATGCCCCAGCGTTTCGGCGCGCCCCTCGATCCGACCGAGGGAGAGGCCGGGTTCAACGCGTGGCTCAAGATCGCGAGCGATGGCGTCATCACGGTGGCGGTACCCCAATGCGAAATGGGGCAGGGCGTCACCACGTTGATCCCCCAGATCGTCGCTATGGAGCTGGGCGCGGACTGGCGCCAGATCGCAGTCGAACCTGCTCCGCCCACCGGCGCCTACCCGAATACCGCGCTGGCGAGCCACTGGGCGCGGCTGTGGCTGGCTGGCGGCGCGGATATTGCCAGCGACGAGGATTCGCTGCTCGCGCGCCGCTTTGCCGAGCGCACCCGCTTCAACGCAACCGCTGCGGGGACCACGCTGGCCGCGTACGAAATGCCCGCTCGCGAGGCAGCAGCCAGTGCGCGCGCCATGCTGATCGAAGAGGCGGCTGCGCGGTGGAAGATCGCGCCCGAGCAGTGCCGCGCAGCCGATGGCTTCGTCGTAGCCGGCAACCGGCAGCTGCGCTTCGCCGAACTGGCCGAAGGTGCCGCGCAGCGCGATCCGCCCGACGTTCCACCTCTGCTCTCCGAGCCGCCCGCCGAACCGCCGACGGGCGCCGGGTCGGACGCAGAAACGGCCTTCCCGAGGCTCGACCTGCCCGCCAAGGTCGATGGCAGTTTCCTGTTCGCAGGCGATATCCGCCTGCCGCGCATGGTCCATGTCGCGATCCGCCACGGCCCGATAGACCGTTCCCGCCTGAAAAGCTTCGACAAGGACGCAGGCACAAAGGTGCGCGGGCTGGTCGGGATCGTCGAAGGCAATCGCTGGCTCGCCGCTGCGGGCGAAACATGGTGGGCGGCAGAGAAGGCGCTTTCCGCCATGAAGCCGGTCTTCACCGGCGGTGATCGCGCCGACAGCGACCGGATTGCCACCGCATTGGAAAACGGGGTCAACAAGGGATCACCCCAGCGGCTGGCGCAGGTCGGTGCGCGCGAGGTGATCGACGGCAAGCCCACGCTCTCTCGCCGCTAC
This sequence comes from Alteriqipengyuania sp., assembly GCF_964222115.1. Taxonomy (NCBI): domain Bacteria; kingdom Pseudomonadati; phylum Pseudomonadota; class Alphaproteobacteria; order Sphingomonadales; family Erythrobacteraceae; genus Alteriqipengyuania; species Alteriqipengyuania sp. The sequence continues at coordinate 97,982 of NZ_CAXQBM010000023.1, read as the reverse complement.
GATGTAGCACCGGCCATGCATGCCCCCATCGAGACCGCGACCGCGACCGCGTGGCTGGACGATGGCAAGCTGACGCTGTGGATGGCCAGCCAGGTGCCCGAGCGCGCCCGGGCGGCTGCGGCCCGCGCCATCGGCATCGGGGTCGAGGATGTCATCCTCGTGCCGATGGCGGCGGGCGGAAGTTTCGACGCGCGGCTGGACCATACGCACGCCATTGAAGCGGCAGTGATCGCGCGCGAGCTCGACCGCCCCGTGCAGCTTGTCTGGTCGCGCTGGCAGGAAATGCTCAAGAGCCCGCCACGCGCACCTGCCGCGGCGCATGTCAGCGCACGGCTGGGGCGCGATGGCAGCATCATCGCGTTGACCACCAAGGTCGCGATGCCGCCTTTCATGCGCGAACAGGGCGCCCGCCTGTTCGACAATCGAACAACCTGGGCCGCGCGCGAAGACAGCGCGGGGCAGGGCGATCCGCTTGCGCTCTCGGGCGCCGTGCCTGCCTATGCCATTCCCAATCTCGCGGTCGATCACGTGCCGGTGGACATCGACCTGCCCGTCGCCCGGATGCGCGGGGGTGGCGACGCGCTGACCGCCTTTTTCACCGAGTGCTTCGTCGACGAACTGGCGGAGGAACTGGGCCGCGAGAAACTGTCTTACCGGGTCGCAATGCTCGGGCAGGACCTCAAGATGGTCGAAGTGCTCCAAAGGGCGGCGCGGCTGGCCGAATGGAGTGGCGGCGAAGTCGCGAGCGGGCAAGGCCTTGCCTGCCACCGCATGCAGCTGGGCGAGCGGATGGGGCGGATCGCCTGCGTTGCGCAGGCAGGCCCGGGCGAAGGCGGCGTGCGGGTCGAACGATTGAGCGTGGCCGCCGATATCGGCCGGATCGTCAACCGCGACCTTGCGCGCCAGCAGATCGAGGGCGGGCTGACCTACGGCTTGTCGCTGGCGCTGGGATCGGCGGTCGGTTTCACCAAGGGTTTCCCGACCACCAGCCGTCTTGCCGGCCTCAACCTGCCGACACTCGCCGATAGCCCGGAAATCGCGATCGACTTTGTGTCCAGCGACACTCCGTCCTTCGATCCGGGCGAACTCGGCACGGTGATTGCCGGGCCCGCGATTGCCAATGCGCTGTCGTCTGCCACGGGGCAGAGGTTCCGCAGCCTGCCGCTCGATCTGGCGGCGGCGCAGGCGGCATGATGCGCGCTGGTTCGAGGCGCTTTGGCTTGACGCAGGCGCACGCTTCGCCTTGGCAAATTGCATGACCTGGCAAAGCCAACAGCTTCCAACCGATCACCCGCCTGTCCGCTCCGGCAAGGTCGCGGTGCTGCTCGTCAATCTGGGCACGCCCGAGGCGCCGCGTGCGCCCGAGGTGAAGCGGTATCTGGGAGAATTCCTGTCCGACCGGCGCGTGGTCGAAATCCCGCCGATCGCATGGCAGCCGATCCTGCGCGGGATCATCCTGAACACCCGCCCCGCCAAATCGGCCAAGGCCTATGCAAAGGTGTGGACCGAGGAAGGCTCTCCGCTCGCCGCGATCACCAGGGCGCAGGCAGAGGCGATGGCCGGTGCGCTTGGCGAGGCGGTGATGGTCGACTGGGCGATGCGTTACGGCGCGCCTTCGATCCCGGACCGGCTGGCCGCGCTCAAGGACGCCGGGTGCGAACGCATTCTTCTCGCGCCGCTCTACCCGCAATATTGCGCGGCGACGACCGCGACCGTGGTCGACAAGGCGAATACATGGCTGGCGGGCGAGCGCTGGCAGCCGAGCATGCGCACCCTGCCGCCTTACCATGACGATCCGCTCTATATCGACGCGCTGGCGGATGACATCGAGCGGCAGCTGGATGGCCTCGATTTCACGCCCGAACTGCTGCTGATGAGCTTCCACGGGATGCCTGCGCGCACGCTGGAGCTGGGCGATCCATACCACTGCCACTGCCAGAAAACCGCGCGATTGCTGGAGGCGAAGCTTGGCCAATCCGGTGTACACCCCGGCCTGCGCTTTCGCACCAGCTTCCAGTCGCGTTTCGGGCGGGCCAAGTGGCTTGAGCCTGCGACCGATGCGGTGCTGATGGAAGAGGCGGGCAAGGGAACAAGGCGACTCGCCGTGGTCGCTCCCGGGTTTTCCGCAGACTGTCTCGAAACGCTCGAAGAGCTGGCCATCGAAGGACGTGCACAGTTCGTCGATGCAGGCGGGGAGCAATTTGCCGCGCTATCCTGCCTGAATACGTCGAATGCGGGCCTTGCGATGCTGGAGAGCCTGCTGCGGCGCGAATTGTCCGGCTGGATTTGACCACGCAAATAACTTACATTGGGGTAAGTAAGGAGCACCCCGATGGCCACTCTCGCAGCCCACGAACCCACGATTGCGCGCCCGACCCATTGGAAGGACGAGAACCCTACTCCGGCGGATCTCGCGCATATTCCCGGGGAGAGCGGGCTGCCCATAGTGGGCAACACCTTCAAGATGCTGGCCGATCCCCCGGCCTTTACCCGCGCGATGGTGGAGAAATACGGGCGCGTCTATCGTAACAACGCGTTTGGCGGGAATGTCGTCTCTTTGATCGGTGCGGACGCGAACGAGCTCGTCCTGTTCGACCGCGCGAAGATATTCTCCAGTGAGCAGGGCTGGGGCCCGATCCTCGACCAGCTGTTCCCGCGGGGCCTGATGCTGATGGATTTCGACCATCATCGGGCGGATCGCAAGGCCTTGTCGATCGCGTTCAAGCCCGCGCCGATGCGCCACTATGTCGGCGCGCTCAACCACGGCATCGACCAGCGGATGGACGAGTGGGGAGCCGGCGACATGCGCTTCTACCCCGCGATCAAGCAATTGACCCTCGACCTCGCGGCAGACAGCTTCATCGGGATACCGTTCGGCGAGGAATCGCAGAAGGTGAACCAGGCCTTCGTCGACATGGTGCAGGCATCGGTCGCGCCGATCCGGCGCCCGCTGCCGTTCACCAAACTGAAGAAGGGTGTCGACGGGCGTGCGTACCTGGTCGACTTTTTCACAAAGGAAACCGAGCGCCGCCGCGCCGAGGGCGGCGGGCAGGACATGTTCAGCCAGTTCGCGACTGCAACCCGCGAGGATGGCGAGCTGCTGCCGGTCGACGAAGTGGTCGACCACATGAACTTCCTGATGATGGCGGCGCACGACACGATCACCTCTTCTGCCACCACGCTGGTCTATTATCTCGCGAAGGACCAGGCGTGGCAGGATCGCTTGCGCGACGAACTGAGGGCGATCATCGGTGGGGAAGGGCGCACGCTTGGTTATGACGAGCTTGGCCAGGCGGAGCTGACCGAGATGGCGTTCAAGGAAGCGCTGCGGATGATGCCGCCGGTGCCCACGATTCCGCGTCGCGCGCTCGAATCGTTCGAATTCGGGGGATACCGCATCCCTGCCGGTACGCCGGTGGGCGTGAACCCGCACTTTGTCCATCACGACCCGGAAATCTGGGATTCGCCCGAGACTTTCGACCCGATGCGCTTCACCCGCGAAGCGGAAAAGGCGCGGCACAAATATGCCTGGGTGCCCTTCGGCGGCGGCGCGCATATGTGCCTGGGCCTTCACTTCGCCTACATGCAGATCAAGATCCTGATGGCGCACATGCTGACCCGCTACCGGATCGACGTGGCGGAAGGCTATGCGCCCGAATGGCAGGCGTGGCCGATCCCGCAGCCGAAGGATGGGTTGCGGGTCACTCTGAAGCCGCTCGACTAAAAATCGATTGCGATTCCGTCCTTCACCCAGTCGCCATAGCGCGTGGGGCTGAGGCCCTTGGGATCGTCCTCGCTCTCGTCGGCAGCCTCTGGCGCGGGCGGCGGATCGTCGTTCCAGTGCGCTGGCTTCTTGAACTCTGCGGGGCGTGTAGTAGCGCGTTGCATATGACCAAGATGACGTGCCGGAGCGCCGGTTTCAAGCATGGCTAAGGCAGAAGAGGTTCCCGGCCTGCCCGCGCGCCGGGCAGCGCTGCGCATGCTCGATGGCGTGCTGCGCCGGGGCGAGACGCTGGAGCAGAACGAGGCCGCTGCCTTGCGCGGCCTGCCCGCATCCGATGCCGGGCTGGCGCGAGCCATAGCGGCAGAGACCTTGCGCTGGCTGGTCGACTTCGATGCGGCTGTAGATTCCGCGACGCGCGAGAACCTGCCCGAGGATGCCAAGCCGCGCGCCGTCCTGCGGCTGATGCTGGCGCAATGGCTGCGGCTCGATACCCCGCCGCATGCGGTGGTTGCGACCGCGCTGCCGCTGCTGTCGGGCGGGCCGAAGCGGTTGGCGCATGGCGTATTTGGTTCACTCACCAAGCGCGGTGTCGAACTGCCGCCATCACCGACGCTACCCGACCCGGTGGCTGAGCGCTGGGGCGAGAGGGCTGGTGCCATCGCCGCCGGTCTCGCTGAACCGCCCCCGCTCGACCTGACGCTGAAGGACGCGTCGCAGACGGCGGAATGGGCGGTGAAGCTGGGTGCGGACAGCCTTGCACCCGGGCACCTGCGCCTCTCGCGCGGGCAGGCAGTGCACGAGCTCGAAGGGTATGAGGATGGCGTGTGGTGGGTGCAGGACCTCGCCGCATCGCTGCCTGCGCGCCTGCTGGGCGAGGGCGGAGGAAAGCGCGCGCTCGATCTGTGCGCCGCGCCCGGCGGGAAGACTCTGCAACTGGCGGCGCAGGGGTGGGATGTGACCGCGCTCGACATCTCGGCCAAGCGGCTCAAGCTGCTCGAGGAGAACCTCAAGCGCACCGGCCTTTTGGCCAACATTATCGCCGCCGATGCCTTCAAGTGGGAGCCTGAGGCACCCTTCGACGCGATCCTGATCGACGCGCCATGCACCGCGACGGGGACAGCGCGCCGCCATCCCGATGTGCTGCACCGGATCGGCCCGCGCCAGATCGCGGACCTTTCGGACGTGCAGGCACGCCTGACCGAGCGCGCAAGCGGCTGGCTCGCACCCGGAGGCACGCTGGTCTACGCGGTGTGCTCGCTGGAAAGCGTGGAGGGGGAAGCGCAGGCCGCGAAGGTTGTGCTCGCGCCGGATCCGATCCGCGCGGACGAGCTTCCCGAGGGGCTGTCGCCCACGCCAGACGGCCACCTGCGCACCGACCCGGGAATGCTGCCCGAACATGGCGGGCTCGACGGGTTTTTCGTCGCGCGCTGGCGGAAGGCCTAGCTGCCCACGCCCATGCGCGGCAGCACGTTTTCGCCGCCGAACTTAGGGTGCAGGAAGGCCATCGCGATATGGCCTGCAATCGCCGCGAACAGCACCCAGCCAAGCTCGCCGTGGAATTGCCCCGCGAGCGCGCCAGTCCACTCGATCTCGTTCGTTTGCGGAGCGAAAATCTGAACGCCAAGCAGCTCGAAGCCCCGTGTCCCGCCCCATGCGCGCAACAGGGCGAGCGAAGGGACGCCGATCATCAGGACGTACATGAGCGTCTGGCCGGCAACCGCCGCCTTGCCCAGCGCCCCCGCAACATGCGGCGGCCTACGCGAAAGGTTCAGCAGGCCCCACGCGCCGCGCAGCAAAGCAAGGACGAAAATGGAAAAACCCACGAGGTAATGCCCGCCCCAGAAGAAGCTTTCGACGGCGGTGTCCTCGAGGAAGAAATGCGAAAAGGCAGAGCAGAACTGCCACAGCAGCAGCGCCGCCATGATCCAGTGCAGCGCACGGCTGACCGGGCCGAAGGCTTGCGGAGTGTCGAAGACTCCGTTGGCAGGGCTTTGTGGGGTGGCTTGCATCTGTCTTCCTTCAATCGCGCGTCGACTGCGTTACATGCGTGAGCGCGAGGGTTGGCGCAATCGATCGGTGACAGGATAAATACGATGACGGATATCTGAAGCCTGCTCGGAACGCTCCCACGCCTGCCGGTGCTGATTCCTGTCTGCATGAATTTGAGAGAAAAGCATTGAAAAACCACGGCATACGACCGCTGGAGCGGAGCGATCTTCCGCGCGTCGCACATCTTGTCGACAGCAACGCCATGTTCCCCTCGGACATGCTGGCCGACATGACCGCCGGCTATTTTTCCGGCGACACCGACCAGCGCTGGATCGTCGCGACGACGGAAAGGGTCACCGGCGTGGCCTATTATATCCCCGAACCGATGACCGAAGGGACGTGGAATGTCCTGCTGATTGCGGTCGATCCCCAAACCCACGGCAAGGGCATCGGGCAGGGTCTCATGCGCCATATCGAGGCGCAACTGGCCGGCGAAGGCGTGCGCGTGCTGCTGGTCGAAACGTCCGGCACACCCGAATTCGAGCGCACCCGGCATTTCTACGACCAGTTGGGTTATGATCGGGAAGCGCGCATCCGCGATTACTACGCGGCCGATGACGACAAGGTCATCTTCCGGAAGGCGTTGTAAAAGGGGGAGGGCCGGGGCGCGATGCTCCGGCCCGTCCGCGATCAGGCGGCTTCCTTGATCTCGACCAGGGTCACGCCGAAGGTCAGGTCTTCGCCTGCCAGCGGGTGATTGCCGTCGGCCTTTACCGACTGCTCGCCCACTTCGGTGATGACGAGCTGGATCGGCTGGCCGTCCTGGCCCTGTGCGGAAAGCTGCATGCCCGGCTGCGGGGCGGGTTCGGGCGGCAGGTTTTCGCGCGGAACGTCGATCACCAGCTGTTCGTTGCGCGCGCCGAAGGCGTTTTCGCTGTCGATCTTGACCTGCTGAACCGAGCCGACTTCCATCCCGTCCAGCGCGGCTTCGATCTGCGGGAAGATCTCGTTCTTGCCAAGGGTCACGACCTGCGGGCCGCTTTCCTCGGTATTGCCGACGACCTGTCCGGCATCGGTCTTAACGACAAAATCGATGGCGACGGTGTCGCCGTTCTTGGCTGTAGGCATTGGCTGTCCTCTTTGTTGGCGCGCGCGAGTGGCGCATGGGGGCCGCGCGCGCCCGAACAGGCATTGGTGCGGCCACGGGAGTGTTCGATACGGACCCTAGGTGGCCCTAACCTCGCAAGCCGCAACCCCGGATGTCAAATGGACCAGGCCGCAAGCGTGTGAAGTATTGCTCAGCACTGTCCTACAGGGGGCTGGACGTGCCATGCTCGCGCGATGCGCCACGATATGGAAACGCCGGCCGGGGGCACCTGTTGCGAGGCCCGATCCGGCGGCGGTTTTTTGAGCTTAAGACACTGTGTCAGGTGTGTCAGAAGCTCGGAATCGAAGAGTGAATCAGGGGTCTCACTTCACGTATTTCTGGAAGCTCTTGCGCAGCTTCATCAGCTTGGGCGGAATGGTCGCCTGGCAGTAGGGATTGCGCTGGCCTTCGCCGTCCCAGTAATCCTGGTGATAGCCTTCCGCCGAATACCAGGTCGCGGTTTGCGTGTCGCCGTCGAAGCCTTCGATCGTGGTTACGGCCATTGCGCCATTGGCCGCGTTCCAGCGCCCGATCGCAGCCTCGGCCTCGTCGCGCTGCGCGGCATCGAGCGGGAAGATCGCGCTGCGATATTGCGTGCCGACATCGTTGCCCTGCCGGTTCAGCTGGGTTGGGTCGTGGGTGCCCAGAAACATGTCGAGCAATTCGCCATAGGAAATCGCGTCGGCATCATAGGTGACCCGCACCGCCTCGGCATGGCCGGTATTGCCCGTGCACACCTGCTTGTAGGTCGGGTTCTCGACGGTGCCTCCGATATAGCCGCTTTCGACGCTTTCCACGCCGATCACGTCCTTCATCACCGCTTCGGTGCACCAGAAGCATCCGCCTCCGAAAATCGCGGTCTCAGCCATGTCGTCATTCTCCTTCAGGGGGCGAGGTAGGAAGCGTGCGGCCTCTTGTCATCGGGCGGACGCGGCCTAGTGTGCGCGCAACATCGAACCGGGGAGAAATCACGATGCGCCTTGCCCTTCTTACTGCCGTTGCCGGCCTCGCCTTCGCAACACCTGCATTGGCCGACACGGATACGGGCGGCGCGGGTTACACGCCCGAGCTGCACGATCACCATCCGGCCTTGAAAGCCGCGGTTGCCTCTGCTGCGCGCGACGATGATCGGGCTCGCGACCAGTATCGCCATCCGTTCGAAACGCTCGACTTCTTCGGTGTCCGGCCGGACATGACGGTGGCCGAATATGCACCCGGCGGTGGCTGGTACACCCGCGTGATCGCGCCCTATGTGGGCCAGGATGGCCAGTATATCGGGTTGAACTTCGGCCCGGGCGGCGGTGTGCCGGAAAGCATGAACGATCGGTTGACTGCCTTTCCCGCAACTTTCGGGGCACAGGTTATCGAACAGACCGGCATCCCTGCGGAAAACGTCAGCGCGTTTATCGCCACACAGGTACCCGAAGACGTGAATGGTACGGTGGACCGCGTGCTCATCATCCGCATGTTGCACAACATGATGCGCTGGGGGATTGCCGATACCGAGATCATGGCGATTCGCGAGATGCTGGCGGATGACGGAATGGTCGGCATTGTCCAGCACCGCGCACCCGAAGGCCAACCTTACGACATGACCGATGGCAATCGCGGCTACTTGCGCCAGAGCGACGTGATCGCCTTCATGCAGGCTTACGGGTTCGAGCTGGCGGGGATGAGCGATGTGAATGCCAACCCGGCCGACACCGCCGATTGGGAACGCGGCGTGTGGGAACTGCCGCCGACGCTCGGCACCAAGCGCGAGGAACTGCGTGAGATTGGCGAGAGCGACCGGATGACCTTGCTGTTCAGGAAGCGTCAGTGATGGGACGCCTTGCTCTCACACTGGCGGTCGCAGTGCTGCTCCCGGCAGGATCGGCCTGGGCACAATCCGCAGAGCAGGTGGCGGTCGAAGCCGCGCTGGACGACTCGGCGATCGGCTGGAACGAGGGCGATCTCGACCGTTTTCTGGGTGTCTATGCCGATGATCCGGCAACCAGTTATGTCGGCGGCGACGCCATGCTGCGCGGAGTGGATGCGATCCGCGATCGCTATAGTGGTGGCTATGGCTTCACTACTGGCGATCAGGGGACGCTCGGCTTCGAAACGCTCGACTTCCGGATGCTCGGGGCGGACCATGCGCTCATCATCGTGCGTTACCACCTGGCATATGACGGCGCCGATCCGGCCACGGGCATAGCCTCGGTCGTCTTCGCAGACGGGCCGGACGGATGGCGCATCGTCGCCGACCACAGCAGCTGATCTGGACTTCCTCGATGCCGGACCATAGGCGCACGACATGACCACGCTCACCGTCGCCTCCCTGCAATTGGCGCTCAATTCGCCGGACGAAGCAGAGAACATTGCGGCTGTCTCTTCCTTGGTGGAGGAAGCGGCTGCGCGCGGCGCGCAGGTGATCCTGCCGCCCGAGCTGTTCGACGGCCCGTACTTCTGCAAGGTCGAAGACGAGGGTCTGTTCGCCCGCGCAGCGCCAGTGGCTGAGCATCCATCGGTGCGTGCGATGGCGAAGCTGGCAAAGCAGTTGGGCGTGGCGATCCCGACCAGTTTCTTCGAGAAGGACGGCCCGCACCACTATAACTCGCTCGCGATGATCGGCGCCGATGGCGAGATCATGGGGGTCTATCGCAAGAGCCACATCCCCGACGGGCCGGGCTACGAGGAGAAGTACTACTTCCGTCCCGGCAATACCGGCTTCAGGGTATGGGATGTCTTCGGCACGCGTATCGGCGTGGGCATCTGCTGGGATCAGTGGTACCCCGAGTGCGCGCGCGCGATGGCGCTGATGGGCGCCGAACTGCTGTTCTACCCGACTGCGATCGGATCCGAACCCTATGACGCGGAATTCGATACCAGCGCGATGTGGCAGCGCGCGATGCAGGGCCATGCCGTGTCCAACTGCATGCCCGTGATCGCGGCCAACCGGATCGGGACGGAAGAGGGGCAGGCATTTTACGGCCACTCCTTCATCACCAACGAATGGGGCGACAAGCTGGTCGAGTTCGGGCGCGAGGAAGACGGAGTGCTGGTCGCCACGCTCGATCTCGACACCGCGGCGAAGCACCGGGCTGGCATGGGTTTCTTCCGGGATCGGCGGCCCGACTTGTATGGCCGTCTGGCGGAGGACGTCTGAACCATCGCTATCTCGTCGCGCTCGGTTCCAACCGACCCCATGGTGGATATGGGTATCCGCACGGGGTCGTACGTGCCGCAATGGAAGAGCTATCCTCGCTTGGCACCGTGACCAAGCGCAGTCCGGTAATCGATAGCGCCGCGATGGGCGCGGCGCAGCGGATGTTCGCCAATGCCGTGATCGAGCTGGAGAGCGAGCTGCCTCCGCCAGAGCTTCTGCGCGGTCTCAAGCAGATCGAGCGCGAATTCGGCCGGCGACGCGGGCAGGCCTGGGGCGACCGCGTGCTCGATCTCGATATCGTGTTGTGGAGCGGCGGTATCTGGCACTCGCGTGGCCTACAGATCCCGCACCACGGGCTGGCGGAGCGCCGCTTCGTGCTCGATCCCGCCATGCTCATTGCCGACGATTGGCACGTCACCTCCGGTGGACTGAAGCTGCGCCATCTGCACGCACGCTTGACCCGCTCGCGCCCCCTGCCTAGGGACCCGCTCTGGTCGGGCCGTTAGCTCAGTCGGTAGAGCAACTGACTTTTAATCAGTAGGTCGCTGGTTCGAACCCAGCACGGCTCACCATCTTCCCGATCCTGGCAATTGTGGCGCGTAAAGCTCAGCTTGTTCGCAACCGCAATATTTTTGCATTGAAATTTCACTCCGCCTAGCCAATGCTGTAAAAGTTGTGCGCCGGAGGGGGCGTCGACTTTCCGAATCATAGATTTTCACGCTTGCAGCTGGGCCGGACCGATAGAACGTAATTCCACCAATAAGTTTGTCGAGCGCGAGCAAGCCTATCCCGAGAAGCGCGCGCCGGATTCGCGCCGCGCCGACTTCCTGGAGATTGGCGCGCCTTATGCCGATGATGCCGCGCGTGCGCAGGCGGGCCGATGCTCGCAATGCGGCGTGCCGTATTGCCAGTCGCACTGTCCGCTGCACAATCACATCCCCGACTGGCTGCGCCTGACGGCGGAGGGTCGGCTACGCGAGGCTTACGATCTGTCCGCCCGCACTTCGACCATGCCCGAAATTTGCGGCAGAATCTGCCCGCAGGACCGGCTGTGCGAAGGCAATTGCGTTATCGAATTTTCCGGCCACGGTGCCGTCACCATCGGCAGCATCGAGAAATACCTGGGCGACAATGCCTGGGAAGAGGGCTGGGTGCGTCCGATAGAACCCGGCCCGTCGAACGGCCAGTCGGTCGGCATCATCGGTGCCGGCCCTGCCGGGCTGACCGCCGCCGAATATCTGCGCCGCGCAGGCTACGAGGTCGATATCTACGACCGGCACGACCGTGCAGGCGGGCTGCTGATCTACGGCATTCCCAACTTCAAGCTCGACAAGAGCGTGGTCGACCGGCGCGTACAGCGCATTGAGGAAGGCGGCATCGCGATTCATCGCGGGGTCGAAGTCGGTACGGATGTGACCCTGGCCGAACTGCGCGAACGCCACGATGCGGTGTTCGTGGCCACGGGCGTTTACCAGTCGCGCGAGTTGACCGTCGAAGGGGCAGACAAGCAGGGCGTCGTGCGCGCAATCGATTTCCTGACCGCCTCGAACCGTAGCGGGTTGGGGGACGAGGTCGCAGCCCATGCCGATGGCAGCCTGATGGCGAAGGATCGCAACGTCGTCGTGATCGGTGGCGGCGACACCGCGATGGACTGCGTACGCACCGCCATCCGGCAGGGCGCAGCCAGCGTGAAGTGCCTGTATCGGCGCGACCGCGAAAACATGCCTGGCAGCCGCACTGAAGTGGCCCATGCCGAGGAAGAAGGCGTCGAATTCCTGTGGCTCTCCGGCCCCGCCTCCATCGAGGGGGGAGAGCGTGCCGAGCGCGTGCTGGCGAACCGCATGCAATTGGGCGAGCCCGATGCCGATGGCCGCCGTCGCCCCGTGGTGGACCCGTCGAGCAGCTTTGCCCTCGATGCGGATCTCGTCGTGCTGGCGCTGGGCTTCGAACCCGAGCCGCTGCCCGCAATTTTCGGCGATCCCGATCTGAAGGTCAGCGAGTGGGGCACGCTGGTATGCGATGACGATATGATGACCTCGCTTCCCGGGGTGTTCGCGGGTGGCGACATCGAACGGGGGGCAAGCCTGGTGGTGTGGGCCGTACGCGATGGGCGCGACGTGGCCGACAAGATCGACACTTACCTTTCCAGCCAACGCAAGCCGAGCGCGGCAGCGGCATGACCCGGCAGCAGGAAGAAGCGCTGCGCCTCGCGCGCGATGGCATGTACCATGCCGATAGCGAGCACGATGCCTGCGGCGTCGGGCTGATCGGCGAAGTGTCGGGCAAGTCCACGCGGCGGGTCGTCGATGCTGCAATCGAGGCACTGTCCTCCATCTGGCACCGCGGCGCGGTGGATGCAGACGGCAAGACCGGCGACGGGGCGGGCCTGCTGCTCGACCTGCCGGTGGAATTCTTCACCAGCGCGATTGACGCGAGCGGGCACGAGGTGCGTCCCGGACGGCTAGCGGTGGGCGTAATTTTCCTCCCGCGTACCGATCTGGCCGCACAGGATGCCTGCCGCACAATCGTGGAGGCAGAGCTGATCCGCGCGGGCCTGTTCGTCTATGGCTGGCGGCAGGTGCCCGTCGATGCGTCCGTGATCGGGCGCAAGGCGAAGGAGACCCGGCCCGAGATCGAACAGGTGATGATCGCCGGGCCCGAGCCGCACGAGCAATCGAGCGACGAGTTCGAAAAGCAGTTATACATCGTGCGGCGCCGGATCGAGCGGCGGATCGTCGAAGCACAGTTGCGCGATTTCTATATCGCGTCGTTCTCTGCCCGATCGATTGTCTACAAGGGCCTTTTCCTCGCAGAGAGCCTCGCGACATTCTATCCCGATGTGCGCGATCCGCTGTTCACCAGCCGGATGGCGATCCTGCACCAGCGGTATTCCACGAATACCTTCCCGCAATGGTGGTTGGCGCAGCCGTTCCGCACCCTGGCGCATAATGGCGAGATCAACACGATCCGCGGCAACAAGAACTGGATGCGCACGCACGAAATCAAGATGGCGAGCCTCGCCTTCTCGGGTGTGGCGGACGACATCAAGCCGGTTATCCCGGTCGGTGCGTCGGATACCGCCAGCCTCGATGCGGCGATCGAGCTGCTCGTTCGCTCCGGCAAGGCGATGCCGACCGCAAAGTCCATGCTGATCCCCGAAGCATGGCAGGCTTCGCCCGACATTCCCGACGAAACCCGCGCGATGTACCAGTACATGGCATCGGTGATGGAGCCGTGGGATGGTCCCGCCGCGCTCGCCATGACCGACGGGCGCTGGGCGGTCGCGGGCCTCGATCGCAATGCCTTGCGACCGCTCGCCTTTTCGCGGACCGAGGACGGCCTGCTTGTGGTCGGCTCCGAAAGCGGAATGGTTTCGCTGGAAGAGGATCGCGTTGTCGAAAAGGGGCGACTTGGCCCCGGCCAGATGATTGCCATCGACCTCGACGAAGGCGAGCTGTTGCGCGATGACGAGCTGAAGGCGCGGATTGCCCGCGAGGCGCCCTATGGCGATCTCGTCGCCGGGTTCCGCGGGATCGAGGACCTGCCTGAGATCGAGGATGCAAGCCTTTCTTTCGAACCCGACGAACTGACCCGCCGCCTGACCGCGGCGGGCATGACGACCGAAGATCTGGAGCTGATCCTCGATGCAATGGCGCTCGATGGGAAGGAAGCCATCGGGTCCATGGGCGATGACACGCCGCTCGCCGTTATCAGCGGCAAGCCTCGCAACGTCAGCCAGTTCTTTCGCCAGAACTTCGCCCAGGTCACCAATCCGCCGATCGATTCCTTGCGTGAACGGCATGTGATGAGCCTGCGCACGCGCTTTGCCAATCTGGCCAATATCCTCGAGGAGGAAGACCAGAACGACAACGTGCTGGTGCTCGAAAGCCCGATCCTCCTCTCGCGCGAATGGGCGCGGATGGAAGCGGGCTTTGGCGACAAGATCGGCGTGATCGACTGCACCTTCCCCGCCGGGGGTACGGCGGAGGACCTGCGGCTGGCGATCGATCGCATCCGGTCGGAAGCGGAAGCCTTCGCGGCGGACCGCAAGGGGGAGATTTTCCTTACCGACGAGGCAACCGGACCAGATCGGATGGGCGTGCCGATGATTCTGGCTGCGGCTGCCGTTCACACGCATCTGACCCGCGAGGGGCTGCGCAGCTTCACCTCGATCAATGTGCGTTCTGCCGAATGCCTCGACACGCATACGCTGGCTGTGCTGATCGGCGTGGGCGCGACCACGGTGAACCCCTATCTGGCCGAGGCTGCCCTGACGGAGCGTCATGCACGCGGGCTCTATGGCGAGATAGAGCTGGAGCAGGCGCTGCTCAACTTCCGTACGTCGCTGGAAGACGGCCTGCTGAAAATCATGGCGAAGATGGGGATCTCGGTCATCTCCAGCTATCGCGGTGGCTATAATTTCGAGGCGGTCGGCCTCAGCCGCGCCATCACGAACGATCTGTTTCCCGGCATGCCGAACAAGATCTCTGGCGAAGGGTACGACTCGCTACACCTGAGCGCACAGGATCGGCACAGGAGCGCATTTGGTGCTCGCCACGCAGACTTGCCGATCGGCGGCTTCTACCGCCAGCGCTCGGGCGAGGAGACGCACGCGTGGGGTGCCGAGGGCATGCACGCGCTGCAAACCGCCTGCGCCACCGGCAGCGAGAAGCTGTGGCGCCGCTTCGTCGACGTGGTCGAAAAGCAGCCGCCCATCTATCTGCGCGACCTGCTGGGCTTCCCCGACAAGGCCGAGCCGCTGGCCCTCGACAAGGTCGAACCGGGTGAGGCAATCCGCACTCGCTTCCTGACGCCGGGCATGTCGCTGGGTGCTCTATCCCCCGAAGCGCATGAGACGCTGGCCATCGCGATGAACCGGATCGGGGCGAAGGCGGTTTCAGGCGAAGGCGGGGAATCCGCCGAACGCTTCACCCCGCGCGCCAATGGCGACCTGGCCAATAGCGGTGTCAAGCAGGTGGCGAGCGGGCGCTTCGGCGTCACCGCGCACTACCTCAACAATTGCGAAGAGATCGAAATCAAGGTCGCACAGGGGGCCAAGCCGGGCGAGGGAGGGCAATTGCCCGGCTTCAAGGTGGACGAGGTGATCGCCAAACTGCGGCACTCGACCCCGGGCGTGACGCTGATTTCTCCCCCGCCGCATCACGATATCTATTCGATCGAAGACCTCGCGCAGCTGATCTACGACCTCAAGCAGATCAACCCGCGCGCGCGCGTATGCGTGAAGCTGGTCAGCGCAGCCGGGATCGGCACGATTGCTGCTGGAGTGGCCAAGGCGCATGCCGACGCGATCCTGATCTCCGGGCACACGGGCGGTACGGGCGCTAGCCCGCAGACAAGCATCAAGTTCGCCGGCACGCCGTGGGAAATGGGCTTGGCCGAGGTCAACCAGGTGCTCGCGCTCAACGGCCTCAGGCACAAGGTGAAGCTGCGCGTCGACGGGGGTCTCAAGACCGGGCGCGAGATCGTGATCGGTGCGATCCTGGGTGCCGAGGAGTTCGGCATCGGCACGATGAGCCTTGTCGCGATGGGCTGCATCATGGTCCGCCAATGCCACTCGAACACCTGCCCTGTCGGGGTCTGCACGCAGGATCCGCGCTTGCGCGCGATGTTCGGTGGCAGCCCGGAAAAGGTCATCCAGCTGATGGATTTCCTGGCCGAGGATGTGCGCCGCATCCTTGCGAAGCTAGGCGTTGCGTCGCTGGAAGAGGTCATCGGACGGACGGAGTTGCTCAGGCAGGTCAGCCGCGGGGCAGAGCATCTGGACGATCTCGACCTCAACCCGATCCTGCAAAAGGTTCAGACCGACGAATCGCGCATCTTCAATATCGAGGAATATCGCAATCCCGTGCCCGACAGCCTCGACGCCGAGGTGATGGAGGGCGCGCGCCCGGCGATTGAGCAGGGCGCGCAAACCACGCTCCACGCACAAGTGCGCAATGTCCACCGTGCGGTTGGCACGCGGCTCTCGTCGCATATTGTCACGCGGCATGGGCCAGAGGGACTGCCCGAGGGCACGCTCGACCTGCAATTGACCGGCTGTGCGGGCCAATCGCTTGGCGCATTCCTGGCGCGCGGCATCCGGTTGACGGTTGCGGGCGATGCCAACGACTATGTCGGCAAGGGCCTGTCGGGTGGCGAGATCGTGGTCCACCCACCCGCCGGAGCGCCACGCGAAAGCCAACACAATGGCATTATCGGCAATACCGCACTCTATGGCGCAACCTCCGGTGCCCTGTTCGCGGCGGGCAAGGCTGGCGAGCGCTTTGCTGTCCGCAATTCGGGTGCGAATACCGTGATCGAGGGATGCGGCGCGAATGGCTGCGAGTACATGACCGGTGGGATGGCCGTCATCCTCGGGCCGGTGGGCAGCAATTTCGGTGCAGGTATGACGGGTGGCATGGCCTTTGTCTTCGATGCGGAAGGCAACTTTCCGGCCATGGCAAATGCGGGTTCGATACTTTGGCAACGTGTCGCCAGCGATCACTGGCGCGAGCGGTTGCGCCAGCAGGTGGAGCGCCACGCACAGCTCACGGATAGCGCATTCGCACGTGGCCTGCTCGATCGCTGGGAGGAAAGTCTCGGCAGATTCTGGCAGGTTTGCCCCAAGGATATGCTCGACAAGCTGGAACACCCCCTGACTCAGGAACCAATGCCGGCGGAAGCTGCGGAGTAGCAATATATCCCCAAGCGTGCCGTTTCCGGTCAGGCTTGCGCTTGTCGCTGGACAGCGCCGCTGATCGGAGCATCGTCCTGTCTTCGGGGACAGGAGGGGGCACGCGGCATGCTGGCAGGAATTGTAGGAATAGCGATGATGGCGGTCGCCGCGCCGGTGCCGACTGGCGAGAGTGTGCCGTCTGTCGCGCTACAGCAGGAACCCGCACACAAGCCCGATCCCGCTTTCCCGATGGCGCTGATCGTCAGCCTCGCCGCTGGCGCCATCCTGGTGCGCAAGATACTCTCGTAATTCGGCTCCCCAGCCTGCCCGACTGAGGGTTCGTGCACGTCTATCGGGGAGTGCAAGCGCGTTAACCTTCGAAGATTGCCTCGCCCCGATTTCGGCCATCCCCGGCTGCGCAGTGGACACAGCCTCGCCGTTGTTCACAAAATCGCCGGGTCATCAACGGGAGGCACCAATGAACAAGATTACGGCTCTGGCAGGCATTGCATTCATGACCTTCGCGGTACCCGCTGCCGCCTATACCAATCCGCCCGAAGGCGAACCCACTGGTACCCGCGGTGGAGCGACCGAAGTGCCCGCACCTCCGGTAGCGATCCTGTTCGGCCTCGCAGCGGGCGTGGTCCTGCTGCGTCGCAAGGTCGCCTGATAGAACTTGCAGGGCGGTGGCGGCTTCAGGCCGCCATCGGCTCCCCACCATGATCGGCCCCCTCGCCGGATTTGCCGCGCCAGCGCTGGATCCGGGCGACGGCGCGCATCTGGATGATCGCCAGCGCGGGGATGAGCAGGATCAGCAGCGCGGTTCCGAATAGCACTCCGAAACCGAGGCTGGCCGACATCGGGATCAGGAACTGTGCCTGCAGGCTGGTCTCGAAGGTGATCGGTGCGACACCCAGGAAGGTCGTGATCGCGGTCAGCATGATCGGGCGGAAGCGCGATTTTGCAGCATCGATGATCGCCTCTTCAGGCGTCATTCCGTTGGCGAGATTTTCGTTCAGGAAGTCGATCAGGACCAGCGACCCGTTGATGATGACGCCCGAGAGGGCGATGATCCCGAACATCGACAGGATGCCGAGCGGGATTCCCAGTATCAGGTGCCCGATCAGTGCGCCGATCATCCCGAACGGGATCGCGGCCATGATGATGAGTGGCTGCACGTAAGACCGGAAGGGCACGGCAAGCAGCGCATAGATTGCCACCAGCGCGAGCAGGAATGCACTCCCCAGATCGCCGAAGCTTTCCTGCTGTTCTTCCTGCTCCCCGCCGAAATCGTAGGCGAGGGCGGGATAGTCCGCCTGCAATGCAGGCATGATCTGCTGGTCGAGCAGGTTGGCAACTTCCTGCCCGGTGATCGTCTCGCTCTCCACATCGGCGGTGATCGTGGCGATCCGATGCCCTTCTTCGCGCCGGATGACCGAGGGCGCTTCGCCGAAGGATACATCGGCCAGGCTGGAGAGCGCGACCTCGCCTCCGGGCACGCGCACGCGGTAGCGTTCGATATCGGCGATCGAGTCCCGCTCCTCTTCGGGCAGGCGGATATAGACCCGCACATCCTCGCGGCCGCGCTGCACGCGCACGGCTTCCGCGCCGAAGAACGCGGCGCGCACCTGACCCGCCACATCCTGCAAGGTCACGCCCAGCGTGCGCGCTGCGGGTTTCAGCCGCAGTTCGATTTCCTGCTGGCCCGCGTCCTGATCGCTTTCGATATCGAATACGCCCGATACTCTCGACAACTCGTTCATCAACCGGTCCGATGCCTGGCGGAGCACGGCATCGTCGGGATGGCTGAGCTGGACGTTGACCGGTTCGCCCACACCCAGAAGCGAAGAAGAAATGGTGAGAGACCGTGCCTCGGGAACATCGCCAAGCTCCTCGCGCCATGCTTCCTCAATGGCCAGGGCGGAGACTTCGCGCTCTGCCGCGGGCACCAGGCTGAGCTGGATATTTGCAAGGTTGGGGCGGAGCGTAGTCTCCGGGCCGTTCGGTCCGTTGTTGGCCTGCGTCTGCCCGATTGTGGTGTAAACTGCTTCGAGGAAATAGGGCCGTCCATCGGTCTCGGGCTCGCCTTCGGGCTTGGCACCGGGTGGGGTGTCGTCGAAGCGCGCGATGGCGCGATCTGCGGCGGCCTCGATCCGTGCCGCAATGTCAGCAGTACGCTCGACCGTCGTGCCCGACGGCATCTCGAGCGTAGCGGTTACGATGTCTCCCTCGATTTCGGGGAAGAACGAGAACTTGATGATCCCGCCGGGCAGCATGGCCACGAACAGGATCAGCAGCGCGACGCCGGCCGCCACGATGAAGTAGGGCATCGCAACCACGAATGTGAGCGCCCGGTCGAGCGGGCCGTCGACAAATGCCTTGAACCGCGCATCGACCCATCCCTGCACCCCCGCGAAGAAGCGGGTCACCGGATTGCCCGGCGCTTGATGGGGGTCGGGCAGCGTGCTGAGATGATGCGGGAGTACGTAGAGCGCTTCGACCAGCGACAGGCTGAGCACTGCGATCACCACCAGCGGGATATCGGCCAGGATCTTGCCGATCACACCGCCCACCGCGAGCAGCGGGAGAAACGCGGTGACCGTGGTGGCGACCGCGAAGAACACCGGCACCTTGACCCGCTGCGCGCCTGCGATGGCGGCGCCGATACCGGTCCGGCCCCGCTCACGCTCCGAATACACGTTCTCGCCCACCACCACCGCATCGTCGACCACCAGGCCGAGCGCGAGGATGAACCCGAACAGGGAGAACATGTTGATGCTCGATCCGGCCCAGTCGAGGATGAAGATCGCGCCCACGAAGGTCGCCCCGATGCCAACAGCAGTCCACGCGGCCAGCCGCAGGTCGAGGAACAGGGTCAGCGCCGCGAGCACGAGGATCAGGCCGAGTGCGGCATTGCGCAGCAGCAGGTCCAGCCGGTCTTCGAGGACTTCGGAACTGTCCTCCCAGATCGCATGGGATATGCCCGGTGGCAGGTCGAAATCTTCTTCCACCAGTTTCTTCGCTGCGTCGGCAATATCCAGCACGCGTTCGTCGCTAGTACGGTAGATATCGACAAAGGCGACCGGCTGGTCGTTGAACCGGGTGATGAGATCGGCGTCCTCGAACCCGTCCTTAACATCGGCAATGTCGCCCAGGGTCAGCGTCGCGCCGCCTTGCGTGGTGAGGACGATGATATTCTCGAAATCCTGCTGGTCGTAGTTCTGGCCGATGGTGCGTACGCGCACTTCCTCGCGTCCCGTTTCAATCGCCCCTGCAGGCGTGTCGAGACTGGACTGACCTACGATCTGCGCCACCTGCGGCAGCGACAGGCCAAGCGCGCGTAGGTGCGATTGCGGCACGTCGGCGTAGATTTCGTAATTGCGGATCGCCGATGTCTCGACATAGCTGATCTCGGGCAGCGCGGCGGCTGCATCTTCCAGCTGGTAGGCCGTTTCCTTCAAGGTGCGCTCGTTCACATCGCCGAACAGGGCAACGCGCAATACCACCTGCCGCGTGGTCAGCTCCCGGATATCGGGTTCTTCCGCCTCGTCCGGGAATGTCTGGATCTGATCGACCTCGGACTTCACCTCGTCCAGCGCGCGAGCAATGTCCGTGCCCAGCTCCAGCTCGACATTGGTAACCCCGCCGCCTTCGGACGCAACCGAGGTGATTTCCTTGACCCCGTCGATGGCCTCGACCGCTTCTTCCACCTTGAGGATGATCGATTCCTCGATCTCCTCCGGTGTCGCGCCGGGATAGGTTACGGAGACGGATATCGTGTCGAGGCTGCTTTCTGGGAACACCTCCTGCACGATGCTGGTGTAGGAGAAATAGCCGGCGACCAGCATGGCCAGCAGCAGCAGGTTGGCGGCCACGCCATTGCGCGCCATGAAGGCAATCGGGCCACCGCGGTCGCGCGCGCGATCCGCTTCGTTGCCATAGCGGTCGACCGGACCGGAAGGCACTTCGCCGTCACTCACCGCGCGGTTGCCCCTGCGGGCGCTGGTTGGCGGTCCGCACCCGCATGCCGTCGGTCGGTGTGCGGACATTGCTGGTCACGATGGCGCCGCCAGCCGCCAGGCTGGGCGTCGTGACGTAAGCGATCTCGTCGGTCCGCTGGATGACCCGCACCGGCAGGATGCGCAGCCGGCCATCGCGAACCACCCACACGAGGTTGCCAGGGCGCAGCGCCTCTATCGGTATCTGCGCAAAGGGCACGCTGGTGTCGCCCGTAATCCGTGCTTCGACGAAACTGCCAAGCAGCAGGGGCGGGCCCGCAGGTGCATCGCCTTCGCCGCTCACCGGGCGTCCGGCTTGCAGGGGCGAGGGCACTTGGAGGAAGACGTCGATCGTGCGCGTCTGGGGGTCGAGGATCGGGTCCGCGCGGTCAACGAAGGCGTCCCAGCGGTAGGTGATGCCGCCGAAATCGAAGGTGACGCTGGCCGGTGTCCGTCCCGACCCTGAGCGCAGGAGACCGGGAATCAGGGCTGCCTCGCCTTCGGTCAGCGCGACGCGGACTTCGAACGCGTCGGTCGCCACCAGCGTCCCGAGCACCTGGCCGGGTTGCACCAGCGTGCCGACGGCGGCGCTTTCTTCCTGCACGAGGCTGCCGAAAGGTGCGGAAATCAGCGTGCGTGAAAGCGACAATTGCGCTGCCTCCAGATTGGCTGCCGCCCGTTCGCGCGCGGCCTGTGCAGAGCGGAGTTGCGGTTCGCGCGTGGCGAGACGGGTGGGGGCCGATGTTTGCTGCACACCGAAGGCCTGCTGCGCGAGCACGGTCGGCGGGAGGATGCGCGCGGCATAGTCATCGGGATCGATACCCGCCTGCAGTACGTCGCGCGACTGTTGCCGCTGGGCGAAGCGCTCCAGCTCGTCACGCGCGATAGCCACTTCCTCGCGCGCCTGCAGCACGGCGACATCCTGCGCGGCGACATCGGCGCGCGCGGTGCGGACCTGATTCTGGTAGTCGACCGGGTTCACGCGGAACAAGGTCGCGCCGCGCCCCACGATCCTGCCTTCGCGGAAGGCGGGGTTCACATAGACGAGCCGCCCGCCGACCTCGGCACCCACTGTCACTGTCTCGCGCGCCTGCACGGTACCGCTTCCGCGCACTTCGAGCGGGCCGGTGGCTTGCGTAAATGCGACCGTTTCCACCAGCGGAGCCTGCTCGACCCGTTCTTGCTCCTCGGGTTCCGGCCGCAAGGTCACCATCAGCACGGCAAGCAGGATTGCCCCGCCGAGTACGGCAAGCGCGAGGATGACCTGACGGCTCATTGTGCATTTCCTTCCTGTGGTGCCGGGGTCAGCGTGACGGGATTGGGTTCGGTATCGGCATCCCAGTCGCCGCCGAGTGCGCGGTGCACGCCGAGGCGGGAGACCGCGACCGCGCGCCCTGCCGATGAGAGCGAGGATTCGACTTGGTACAGCGCCCGCAAGGCGTCGAGGTAGCTGACATAATCTCCGACGCCCGCTTCGAAACGGCGGGCCTGCAGGTCGGCGGAAAAGCGCGCTTCGTCGCGCTGCGCCAAGATCAGCTGGTATCGCTGGCGGTTCTCTTCGTAATCCTCCAGCGCGCTGTTCGCCTCGCGAAAAGCGGTCAGCACGGTGCGCGCGTAGTTGGCAGCCGCCTGGTCGTAGCTTGCCCGGGCAGCCTCGATATTGGCGGAAATCCGCCCGCCGTTGAAGATCGGCGCGGTGAGACCCGCCGCGAGGTTCACGGCCCAGTTGTTCGCGATATCGAAGACGCCGCCAATGTCGCCTGCTTGCGTGCCCGGCGCGGCGGTCAGCGTGATCGAAGGGAACCGCTCCGCCCGTCGCGCGCCCACACGTGCCCGCGCTGCTTCCAGCCGCGCCCATGCCGCGGCGACATCGGGCCGCTGGCCAAGCAGGTCGGCGGGTAGTCCGGCAGGCACTTCGTCGAACACGAGGCGCGGCGTCAGCGGCTGGTCGAGCCGCTGCTCCATGGATTGCGGATACGTGCGCACAAGAACAGCGAGACGCCCTTCCGCGTCATCTAGCGCGGCTTCACGCTGGGGCAGCGACGCTTGCGTGTTCCGCTGGTCCTGCTGCACCTGGTAAAGCTCGAAGCTCTGGGTCAGGCCGCGACGGAATCGCTCTTCGGTTTGTCCGGTGCGTTCGGCCAGCAGGTCGATGGTTTCCAGCGTCAGTTCGATCTGGCGGCGCCCGTCGACGATCTCGAAATAGGTGGCGATGGTCTCGGCTGCGGCGGCAAGCTGTACCGTGCGGTAATCGTATTCCACGGCCACCGCATCGGCGCGCGCGGCGGCGTAATCTTTGCGGGCGCGGCCGAACAGGTCAATCTCGTAAGATGCGCCGAGGCCAAGCGAGTAGGAATCGTTCTCGATCCTGTCGGGCGTGGCGCCGCCGCCTCCCGCAAGCCCGCCGAATGCACTGCCCGCCAAGGGCGTGTTCGAGTAATTCGCATCGGCACTGGCGTTCACTGCTGGCAATAATGCCGAACGCGCTACCCGCGCCTGCGCAGCAGCCTGAGCCACGCGGGCAGATGCTTCGGCAATGTCGAGATTGTCGGCCAGCGCATCCTTCACCAGCGCGTCGAGCACGGGATCCTGGAACGCTGTCCACCACGCTTCGGGGCGGTAAGCCGCCACATTTTCGCTGTTTGGAAAGGCATCGGGAAGCTGCGCGGTCACTTCCGGCTGCGCGCGCTCCGGCGCCATGTTGACGCAACCGGAAAGGGCAAGGGCGAGGAGCCCGGAGAGAATCGCGGTGCGCATATCGCGAGCCTATACGGCACCGTTCACTAATTGGCGAGAGGGTGCGCGAAAATAAGTTTCGATTGGCGACCCAACCCGGGTGGATGCATGGTGCCTAGGGTGCCAGCCACCACCGGATCAGGTAGGCGACAATGCCCAGCGCGCCCACGCTCATGCCCCAGATGGCCGCCATCCAGCCGAGCCGTTTCCACAACGGGGAGTCGATTTCCTCATCCGCCATCAGTGATAGCCTTCGTCGCCAACCTTGCCGCGAAACACCCAGTAGGCCCAAATCGTGTAGGCGATGATGAGCGGCATGGTGATGGCCACGCCGACCAGCATGAACACCTGGCTGCGCACGGGTGCGGCAGCGTCCCAGATCGTGAGCGACGGTGGTGCCACATAGGGCCAGATGGTTACGCCCACACCCGCCATGCCGAAGAAGAACAGCGCCAGCGCCAGCCAGAAGGGCTTCGAATGCCGGTCGTTTGAAAGCGCGTGCCACATGAACCCGGCCACGATCAGCGTGGCGATGGGGATGGGCGCAACCCAATAGACTTCGGGTGCGCTCAGCCAACGTTCCGAATACTCGGGCCGGACGAACAGGTTCATCAGGCTAACCGCACCCATCAGCGCGACTGTTGCAAGCGCCGCCAGCTTGCCGAGTTTGCGGGCATGGGCCTGCGCATCGCCATCGAGCTTCCATACCAGCCAGGTCGCGCCCAGCAGTGCATAGCCAGCGAGCGTGCCGACTCCGGTGAGCAGCGTGTAGGGCGTCAGCCAGTCAAACCAACTGCCCGAATAGGCGCGGTCCGTAATCTCGATGCCTTGCAACAACGCGCCCAGGATCATGCCCTGCGCCAGCGCGGCGACGATAGAGCCGCCGGTAAAGGCAAAGTCCCAATACTTGCGGTGTGCAGGGTCGCGCCAGCGATACTCGAAAGCCACGCCGCGGAAGACGAGGCCCAGCAGCATCGCGATGATCAGCGGGTAGGTGGCAGGCAGGATCACCGCGTAGGCGAGCGGGAAGGCGGCGAACAGCCCGCCGCCGCCCAGCACCAGCCAGGTCTCGTTGCCATCCCACACCGGTGCGATGGAATTCATCGCCCGATCCCGTTCGCGCCCCGGCGCAAAGGTGGGGAAGAGGATGCCGATGCCCAGGTCGAACCCATCCATCACCACATAGGCGAAGATCGCGAAAGCGATGATGAACGCCCAGATCACGGTCAGGTCGATCATTCGCCGTCCTCCTTGCGCCCTATGCCGACATCCGGCGCGTCGTCATCCTGCGGTTCGACATACTCGATCGAGCTGAGCGAATCCGGGCTCAGGTTGCCCGGATCCTGCGTGGGGCCCGGAGTGATCCCGGCGGTACGGATCGGGCCCGTGTCGCCGCGCTTGACGCCGGTCTCGTGGGCCTGCGGTGCCTTGCCCATCAGGCGCAGGATATACCAGGTGCCGGTACCGAAGACCGCGAAGTAGACCACCACGAAGGCCAGCAGCGAGGCACCGACCGCGGGCGCGTCTAGCGGGCTCGCCGCATCGGCGGTGCGCAGCAGGTTGTAAATGACGTAGGGCTGGCGGCCAACTTCGGTGGTGATCCAGCCAGCGATCACCGCAACGAAGCCGGACGGACCCATGACCAGCGCGGCCTTGTGCAACCACGGCCAGTCGTACAGCTTGCCGCGCCAGCGGGCGACGAGGCTCCACAGGCCGACGCCCAGCATCAGGAAGCCGAGGCCGACCATGATGCGGAACGACCAGAACACGATGGCGACGGGCGGCTGCTCGTCATCGGGGATCGTGTCGAGACCCTCTATCGGCGCATCCCATTCGTGCTTGAGGATGAAGCTGGAGAGCTTGGGAATGCCGATTGCCGCATCGAGCCGCTGTTCCTCGTCATTGGGCAGGCCGAAGATATAAAGCGGCGCGCCATCGGGGTGGCTCTCGTAATGGCCTTCCATCGCCATCACTTTCTGCGGCTGGTGCTCCATCGTGTTGAGCCCGTGCATGTCGCCTGCGACGATCTGGATCGGCACGACCAGCGCGGCCATCCACATCGCCATCGAGAACATCTTGCGTGCGTGCAGGTTCGCGCGATCCTTTAGCAGGTGCCATGCGCCGACCCCGCCAACTACGAAGGCGGTTGTGATGTAGGCGCCCAGCACCGTGTGGACGAGGCGGTAGGGGAAGCTGGGATTGAAGATTATCTCGATCCAGCTGTCACCGGGCAGGTATTGCCCGTTAGCAGCCAGTTCGTAGCCGACGGGTGTCTGCATCCAGCTGTTGACCGACAATATCCAGAACGCGCTGATGAAAGTGCCGACTGCGACCATCAGCGTGGCCACATAGTGCAGCTTCTTGCCAACCCGGTTCATTCCGAACAGCATCACGCCGAGGAATCCAGCCTCCAGGAAAAAGGCGGTCAGCACCTCGTAGGCCATCAACGGGCCGATGACGGGGCCTGCAATATCCGAAAAGACCGACCAGTTCGTGCCGAACTGGTAGGACATGACGATGCCGCTCACGACCCCCATCGCGAAGGCGATTGCGAAGATCTTCAGCCAGTACTTGAACAGGTCCATGTAGACCGGCTTGCCGGTCTTGAGCCACAGGCCCTCCAACACCGCGAGATAGCTCGCGAGCCCGATCGAAAAGGCCGGGAAAATGAAGTGGAAGCTCACCGTGAAGGCGAACTGTATCCGGGCGAGCAAGAGTGCGTCTGAGCCATCGAACATGCGCTCGCTTTATCATTTACAAAAAGTTTGCACTAGCTCCGAATCTGCACGAAATGTTGCATTTCCTGCAACTATATCGAGCGCAGGGGAGGTGGGTGGCCGTCAGGCCGCCAATGTGGGCGCGTAGCGCGCGCCGAACCCCTTGCCCGCGTTCTTGGCCGCGTAGAGCGCGCGATCCGCGAGGACGAGCAGTTCGGCCATTGCCGTGGCATCATCGGGGTAGCACGCGAAGCCGGCGGTCATGCCGATCTCGACCAGGCTCTTGCCTTCGACCGCATAGGGCGTGCCGGAAACCTCAGCGATGATGGCTTGGATCGTGGCTTCGGTGGCATCGGGCCCCTGGCCGGGGAGCAGCGTGAGGAATTCGTCTCCGCCGATTCGCGCCAGCACCTGCCCGTCGGACAGTGCCGAGCGCATCCGGTCGGCGACCTCGCGCAACAGTTGGTCGCCCGCAGCATGGCCGAAACGGTCGTTGATAGGCTTGAACCCGTCGAGATCGAAGCACACGAGCGAGAAGACCTCGCCGCGCGACAGGCCTTGCACGACCTTTTCCAACCCGTGACGATTGAGCAGCCCGGTCAGCGGATCGTGGCGCGCGCGTTCCGCATTGGTCATTTCCGCGCTCAGCGCAGTGAGCATCGCGCCGCGATAATGGGCCATCAACTGCAGAACGCCGAGCACGAAGCCGGGAAGCAGCGCCACTAGGGCAAGCATCAGCGGCTCGCCCGTGCTGGCCGCGCCGAAAACGAAGGGGAGCACACAAAGGCCGACCAGCAGCAGCGCCAGCCGGGGCGCTGCGTAGTTGCGCGCGCATAATGGCCCAACGAGGCCCATGCAGTGTGCAGCTGTTACCACCATGATCGCCGTGCTGCCCGTGCGCATGGCGAAGAAGAACAGTAGGCCTTGCAGGGTGCACCACAGGATGGAGAGCGTGATCGGTATGTCGATCTGCGGAATCTCACCCTTCGATCGGGCCGCCCGGAGCCGCCTGAGGCTGACGAGCCGCGTGGACAGAACGATCAACTCAGCGATCATGATGACTACGAAGATGCCGCCGCCGATCGTGAAATGGGCGAGGCCGGCGACGAACAGCCCGTTGATCGCGCCCATGATGATCGCGCCGGGTGAAGAGAGCAGGGCGCCGTACATCGCCGGTCGCAGTTCCACCGGGGTCCCCCGGCTCCATTGCATAAGCCAGGGAAGGGGGCCGCGCTCCGCGCGCAGACAGCCTTCAGGCCTGTCAGGGCAAAGATCGGCGGGCTCGTCGTCGAACGTCATGCGCGCAGCCTAGAGAAGCTTTCCCTAGGAAAGGTAAATGCCGTTACGGTTTTGGAGGCATTCCGGCAGTTCGGGTTGGTGCATAGGTGACAAAAAAGGGCGACCCGAGGGCCGCCCTTTCGTGTTTTCGCAAGGGAAGTCGCCTTAGTCGACGATATCCATTTCCTCGATCAGGTTGGTCGCGCCGTCGACCTTTTCCATCACCCACAGCATGTAGCGCGAGTCCACATGGATGGAGCGCGTGGTGCGCGGGTCGAAGTCCCAGTCCGAATTCACGCTTTCGAACGTACCGTCGAACAGCAGGCCGACCAGCTCGCCCTGGGCGTTGAGCGTGGCCGAGCCGGAGTTGCCGCCGGTCACGTCGAGGTCGGACAGGTAGTTCACCGGCACCGAGTCGATCGAATCGAGTTCGTACTTGCCGTAATCCTTCGCCTCGATCAGCTGGAGCTGGCGCTCCGGAGCGTTGAAGGGATCTTCGCCCGTATCCTTCTGGGTGATCCCTTCCAGCGTGGTGAAGGGCAGGTATTCCATCCCGTCGAAGGGCGAACCGCCCATCACGTTGCCGAAGGTGATACGCAGGGTCGAGTTGGCATCGGGATAGGGCAGCTGGCCCTGTTCGCTCTGCCACTGCGTGATCGCCTCCATATAGGCGGGGCGCAGCGCCAACGCGCGACCGGCACGTTCCTCGCCCTCGGTCTTGAGGCCCTGCTCGTAATCGTAAAGCGCAATCGCAAGCTTCATGAAGGGATCGTCGCTCGCTTCCAGATCGGCGACGCTGGCATCCATCAGCGCCAGGCGCGTGGCGCTCTCGTCGAGCGAGGTGCCCGCATAATAGCTGTCGAGGATCGCTTCGACCTGCTTCGCATCGTCGATACCCGTCAGCCCCAGAGCTTCGTCGAACACGGCGACACGCTCGGCTTCGGGCTGAGCGAGATAGCCTTCCAGAAACAGCAACCATTCGGCCTTGTCGACGGAAGCGTCATAGCGCCGGTCCAGCGCCTGCATGCCCTGGCGGAAGAACGCCATGTCGCGTTCTTGATAGCCGGAGTCACGCTCGGCATTCGGCTTCTCGTTCTCTTTCGCAAGGCGATAGAGACGCTGGGCCACGTTGAGCAGCTGTGCGCGGGTCGCGTTGCCGTACCAGAAGCTGGTGCGGGTGGCGGCGGCGCTTTCCTGCGACAGGTCGGAGAGGTCCGAGATGGCGCTGCTGTACGCGGCGCGCGAGGGATCGGCGGCGATCCACGCGGCAAGCGCTTCTTCACGCTGGCGGCGACGTTCGATCAGGCCGACACGGCGCGCGCCTTCGATCTGGCCGCGCAGGTTTTTCTCGAAATTGTTGAGCCCGGCGAGGCGCGATTCGTACTTCACGCGCGCGTCCGAGCCTTCCGGTGCCGCGGTTTCGATGGTTTCGATCCAGTCGGTCAGCAGGGTCTGGAAGGTCGGGTAGTTCCAGCCGAAGGTGTTCTCGACTTCGGCCAGCATCGCATAGCGCGAGGTCGAGCCGGGATAGCCCGCGACCATCACGAAATCGCCATCGTCGAGGCCGGCTGCGTTCACCTTGAGGTGATGCTCCGGCTCGTAAGGCACGTTGGTCTCGGCGTATTCTGCTGCCGAACCGTCGGGCGCCACGTATGCGCGATAAAACGAGAAGTCGCCGGTGTGGCGCGGCCACATCCAGTTGTCGACATCGCCGCCGTACTTCCCGATCGAGTCGGCCGGGGCGTAGACGAGGCGAACGTCCTTCACTTCAAGCTGCTTGATCAGCTTGTATTCCGCGCCGCCGTAATAGCTCGCGACCCGGCAGCGGAAGCCCGCTTCCTGTTCGCACTCGGCGGTGATGTCCTTCATGCGCTGCTCGACCGTGTCGTAACGATCGTTCGGCGAGAGGTCTTCGGTGGCTTCACGAACGCGCTGTGTCACGTCGCTGAACTCGGTCGTCACATAGATGCGCGATCCCGGCGCGGCGGGCAGTTCCTCGCCCATGGTCTTCGCAAGGAAGCCGTTTTCGAGATAGTTGTTCTCGGCAGTCGAGTTGTACTGCACCGATCCGCGCGCGCAGTGGTGGTTGGTGACCACGAGACCCTTCGGGGAGACGAAGCTGGCAGAGCAGCCGCCCAGCGAAACGACGGCACCCATCGGGAAGCCGGTCAGGTCCGACAGGGCTTCGGGATCGAGCTCCAGCCCGGCTTCGCGCAGGTCGTCTGCAATCTCGGGCAGCTGTTCGGGGGTGAACATCCCCTCCTTGGCGCTAAGCGGCTGAACTGCGACGCCTGCCAGCAAGGCGGCGATGGTGATGGCCCTGGTACGCATGTGTATCCCCTGATGCGGTCTTCGACGCGGACATCGCGCCGATGTTACAGCATCACCTGCTATTTATCCCGGCCTCCCGGTGCAAGGGAAAGGCCATGTCGTTGATCGATCAGGCTTGGCGTTTGATCCGGGCTGGGCCGACCTCGCCATGTCTGCGCACACCCGATCCATTGCGTATTGACGGCAGGGAGGGCGGGCGCTTTCATCGGACTGTCGGGCATAGGGGGCGGGCGGCATGAATCAGGCGAATACCGGGGACGAAGTAAAGCCGAAAAAGCCGCAGCTCGTGTGGGTGCAGCGGATTCTTTTCGTCGCGGGCCTGATTTCGCTCATCGGGCTCGATCAGGATATCATCCGCTGGTCGGAGGTCGCGAACTGGATCGTGACGTTCTACCAAGGCCTGACCGGCCCTCTGGTCGCTTACCTTTCAGCCTTGTTCGGCATCCAGATCCCGCCACTGGCGGTCGATATCCTGATCCTTGCCGGTGTCCTTTTCTCGGCGGCCAACATTCACAGCCTCAGGCTGCGTGGGACTATGGTGTTCTGGGAGGCGCTTACGATCTTCGTGAGCGAGCAATTATTGCAAAAGTCGGCCGAAGTCCGGCTGAAGGACGGCGATCTGCAATATGCAGCGGTTGCGGCGCTAGTCACGATAACCGCTGCATTCTGTGCACCGGTCCTGCTGATCATCGCCGTTTTCGGAGGGCGTGCCGTCTCGCTCGATGCGCTGCCCGCCTGGCTTTTCACGATATACCTGATCTGGGGTTTCAGGCGCCTTTCGCGACTGGACGACCAGGTGCCTCACGATGCCCATGATCGTTTCAAGAGCCCCCAGTTCCGGAAGTTTCTGATCAATTCGCTGATATTCCTGCCGAGTTCGATCTACCGCTACCTGACCTTCATCATGTATTGCGTGGTCTTCATGCTGTTCAGCGCCTGTAAGTGGTATCTTTACGTCCTCGCGTCTTTTGTGGTCGTGCTGATCTTCAACGAAATCTACCTGCGATTTGCCAAGCAATGGGAGGTTTATCCCGACTGCCTGGTTTTCAGCATCCAGAGCACGTGTTCGGTGGCAGGCATCGGCGTCACGACCTAGCAGCGGGGGACTGAACGGTCGCCAAAGCGGAAATGATCGGTTAGCGATTGCCCGTTTGAGAGGGAGAGACCGCGCCGTGAGCGATTTTATCCAGCCGCCCAAGTCCACCGACACGAATTGCACCGCCGATCAGTATGAAGCACAATATGCGCGTTCGATCTCCGATCCTGACGGTTTCTGGCTGGAGCAGGCGCAACGGCTCGACTGGATAGAGGCCCCGACGAAAGGGGGCGAATGGTCGTATGATCCGGTGGACATCAAGTGGTTCGCCGACGGCACGCTCAACCTGTGTCACAACGCGGTGGATCGGCATGTCGCGGCGGGGCAGGGCGAGAAGCCCGCGCTAATCTTCGAGGCGGACGATCCCGACGCCGAAGGGCGGACAATCAGCTACGAACAGCTGCTGGCCGCGGTCGGCACGATGGGCAACACGCTCAGGGCAATGGGTGTTGCCAAGGGCGACCGGGTAACCCTGTACATGCCGATGGTGCCCGAAGGCGTGATCGCAATGCTCGCCTGCGCGCGGATCGGCGCGGTGCACTCGGTGGTGTTCGGGGGCTTTTCGCCCGATGCCCTCGCCGGTCGTATTGCCGATTGCGGAAGCGACTGGGTTATCACCGCGGACGAAGGCGTGCGCGGCGGCAAGCCGATCGCGCTGAAAGCCAATGTCGATGCTGCGGTAGAGAAGGCTGCCGTCAAAGGCGTGCTGGTTGTGCGCCACACGGGCGGCGAGGTCGCGATGAAGGAAGGGCGCGACCACTGGTATCACGAACTGAGCGAAGGCGTGAGCGACCAGTGCCCGTGCGAGCCGATGAATGCGGAAGACCCGCTGTTCATCCTCTACACCTCGGGATCGACCGGCAAACCAAAGGGCGTGCTGCACACGACCGGCGGATACGGCGTGTGGACCGCGACCACGTTCCACTATGTGTTCGATCACCGGCCCGACGATATCTTCTGGTGCAGTGCTGACATCGGCTGGATCACCGGACATAGCTACGTCACCTATGGCCCGCTGCTGAACGGCGCGACGCAGGTGATCTTCGAAGGCGTACCCAACTACCCCGATCACGGGCGGTTCTGGGCAGCCATCGCAAAGCACAAGGTTTCGATCTTTTACACCGCGCCGACCGCTATTCGTGCGTTGATGCGTGAGGGCGATGAATTCGTGACCGCGCATGACCGCTCTTCGCTGCGCCTGCTCGGCTCGGTGGGCGAGCCGATCAACCCCGAAGCATGGCGCTGGTATCGCGACGTGCCGGGCGAGGGGCGTGTGCCGGTGATCGATACCTGGTGGCAGACCGAGACGGGCGGGGTGATGCTCACCACGCTGCCGCATGCCCACGCGATGAAGCCGGGCAGTGCAGGCTTGCCGTTCTTCGGCGTGCAGCCGCAACTGGTCGATAATGAGGGTGGCGTGCTGGACGGCGCCAACGAGGGCAACCTTTGCATCACCGCCAGCTGGCCGGGGCAGGCGCGCACGGTCTATGGCGACCACGAGCGGTTCGAGCAGACCTATTTCAGCACCTACAAGGGCAAGTATTTTACCGGGGACGGCTGCCTGCGCGACGAGCGCGGATATTACCGCATCACTGGCCGGGTCGACGATGTCATCAACGTGTCGGGCCACCGCATGGGGACCGCCGAGGTGGAGAGCGCGCTGGTGCTGCACCCGAAGGTATCCGAAGCGGCGGTCGTCGGCTTCCCGCACGATATCAAGGGGCAGGGCATTTATTGCTACGTCACCCTGAATACGGGGGAGGAATATTCGGACGATCTGGCTGCCGAGTTGCGCCAGTGGGTGCGCAAGGAAATCGGCCCAGTCGCCACACCCGACCGTATCCATTTTACCGACGGCCTGCCCAAGACGCGCAGCGGCAAGATCATGCGGCGCATCCTGCGCAAGATTGCGGAGGACGATTACGGATCGCTGGGCGATACCTCGACGCTGGCAGACCCGTCGCTGGTCGACAGGCTGATCGAAGGGCGCGTTGGCGGTTAGGCGTGAAGATTTCGCCTTGCGGAACAAACCTTCCGCTGCGTCTGTTGGGTTTGTGATACCGCGCTGCGGCATGCCAGGGAAAGAACAGAACACATCGGAAAGGCCGGGGCCGAATTGAATTTCGACGAGATGCTAGGACACGACGGGGGCCAGTCGGGCGATATCCGGCCGGCCTACCAGGCATTTCGCAAATGGCTCGATGCGCAACCGGAAAACCGGGTTTCCCGAAAATCCGAACAGGCGGAAAACTTCTTCCGCAAGATCGGCATTACCTTCAATGTCTATGGCGAAGAGGCGGCAGACGAACGCCTGATCCCGTTCGATGTCGTGCCGCGCGTGCTTTCGGGCAATGAATGGCGCAAGCTCTCCAAGGGTATCGAGCAGCGCGTGCGGGCGATCAACGCCTTCCTCTACGACATCTACCACCGGCAGGAGATTCTGCGCGCAGGGCGCGTGCCGACCAGCCTGATCGCCAACAACGCGGCTTTCCTGCCCAAGATGATGGGGTTCGATCCGCCCGGCGGCATCTACACCCACATCATCGGCACCGATATCGTGCGTACCGGGCCGGACGAATTCTACGTGCTGGAAGACAATGCGCGGACCCCCTCGGGCGTGTCCTACATGCTCGAAAACCGCGAGATCATGCTGCAGATGTTCCCCGAGCTGTTCGCGGAAATCCCGATCTGCGAGGTGAGCGACTACCCAAGCTGGCTGCGCCGCTCGCTCTCCGCCTGCGCGCCGCCTGCATGTCTCGACAAGCCGACGGTAGCGGTGCTCACGCCGGGCACATTCAATTCGGCCTATTTCGAGCATAGCTTCCTTGCCGACCAGATGGGCGCGGAACTGGTCGAGGGGTCGGACCTGCGCGTGGTCGATGGACGTATCGCGATGCGCACGACGCAAGGCTACAAGCCGGTCGATGTGATCTATCGCCGGATCGACGACGAGTATCTCGATCCGCTGAACTTCAACCCGGAATCCATGCTGGGCGTGCCGGGCATCTTCGATGTCTATCGCGCGGGCGGGGTCACCATCGCCAACGCACCGGGCACCGGCATCGCCGATGACAAGGCGCTCTACAGCTACATGCCCGACATCGTGGAGTTCTACACCGGGGAGCGTCCGCTGCTTCAGAACGTGCCGACATGGCGCTGTTCGGAACCGGACCAGCTGGCCGAGGTGCTCGACAAGCTGGACGAGCTGGTCGTCAAGGAAGTGCATGGATCGGGCGGCTACGGCATGCTGATCGGGCCGGCCGCGAGCAAGGCCGAGATCGAGGAGTTTCGTGCCAAGCTGAAGGCCAAGCCCGAAGGCTATATTGCGCAGCCCACGCTCGCGCTCTCGACCGTGCCGATCTTTACCGAACAGGGACTTGCTCCGCGCCACGTCGATTTCCGGCCATTTGTGCTGATGGCGCCCAACTCGATTGACATCGTACCCGGCGGCCTCACCCGCGTGGCAATGAACGAAGGGTCGCTGGTCGTGAATTCGAGCCAGGGCGGCGGCACTAAGGATACGTGGGTGCTCGATGACTGATTGCGCCATGACCCCGGAGGCGCGCGATGCTGGGTAAGACCGCCGCTGGCCTGTTCTGGATGTTCCGTCACCTCGAACGGGCGGAATCGACCGCGCGCCTGCTCGATGCCGGTTTCCGCATCGCGCTGACTCGCGCCGGCTCGTCTCGCTCGGAATGGGAATCGGTATTGACGACTGTCGGCCAGCTGGACGCGTTCAGGCAGCGCCATGGCGAAGCGACTTCGGCGAAGGTCATGGAATTCCTGCTGAGCGACCGCGACAATCCCTCCAGCATCATCTGCATGGTCAAGGCCGCACGCGACAATGCCCGGGCCGTGCGCATCGCGCTCACCCGCGAGGTGTGGGAGGCGACCAACGAGAGCTGGATGACGCTCGACAAGCTGCTGACAGGCAGGATTCCCGAGGCCGACCTGCCTGATACGCTGACCACGATCCGCCAGCAGAATGCGCTGGTCCGCGGAGCGACCAACGGCACGATGCTGCGCAATGATGGCTACAACTTCCTGCGGCTTGGCACCTTCATCGAACGCGCGGACAACACCGCGCGCATCCTCGACGTGAAATATTACCTGCTGCTGCCCTCGATCAGCCAGGTCGGCTCTACACTGGACATCAAGCAGTGGGAGACGATCCTGCGTTCGGTCTCCGCCCTGCGCAGCTACCAGTGGTTGCACGGCGCGACGGTAAATCCGCGCGACATCGCGCAGTTCCTGATCCTGCACGAACAGATGCCGCGCAGCCTCGCCTTCTGTTACAACAAGATCTGCGACAATCTGGGCTATCTGGCCAAGAACTACGACAATAAGACCGAGGCGTGCGAAACGGCGGACCGCATCCATCTCGACTACCTGCGCCGTTCGATGGACGCGATCTTCGACGATGGCCTGCACGAGTATATTGAGGGCTTCCTCGGCGCTAATGGACGCCTCGCCACGCAAATCGCCAAGGATTATTCGTTCGAGGTGACGGCATGAGGCTGCGGGTCGATCACGAAACGCGCTATTCCTACGATGCGCCCGTTGCCTACGGCCTCCAGCAGGTGCGGTTGCGGCCCAAGGATACCCGCGGGCAGAAAGTGCTCGACTGGGAAATCAAGATCGAGGGCGGCGAGAGTCAGCTTCGCTACGAGGATCACAACGGCAATGCGGTCGACATGATTGCGATCGAACCGGGCCGGACCGAAACTGCGATCCGCTGCGTCGGCCTGATCGAGAATAGTGCAAGCGATGGCGTGCTGGGTGCGCATCGCGGTTTCCTGCCGCTGTGGCATTTCAGGCGTTCGTCCGATCTCACCGAAGCGGGCGAGGGCGTGCGCAGCATTATCGAATCGCTGGGCGAGGTCGATTGCAGCAACGTCGCCACCGGGCATCGGCTCTCCGAAGCGATCCTGAAGACGGTCGGCTACGAGGGGGGCAATACGCACGCAGGCACGACTGCCGAAGAGGCCATCGCGGGCGGCACCGGCGTCTGCCAGGATCATGCGCACATCTTCTGTTCCGCCGCGCGCGCAATGGGCCTGCCCGCACGCTATGTCTCGGGCTACCTGATGATGAACGACCGGGTGGAACAGGACGCCAGCCATGCCTGGGCGGAAGCTCATTTCGACGGGATCGGCTGGGTCGGGTTCGATATCTCCAACGGCTACTCGCCGGACGAACGCTATATCCGCATCGCCACCGGCATGGATTTTCGCGAAGCGGCCCCGGTCAGCGGCATGCGGATGGGGGGAAGTGACGAGGGCGTGCTTGTCAGCCTCAAGGTCGAGCAATAACTTAGCCAGACCACCACGAGAGACCGTTCTACAATGACCTATTGCGTGGGCATGCGGCTCGACCGCGGCCTTGTTTTCATGTCGGATACGCGCACCAATGCAGGCGTCGACGATGTCTCGCAGGTGTGCAAGATGCGCCATTGGGAAATCCCGGGAGAGCGCGTCATCACCCTGCTTTCGGCAGGCAACCTGGCGACCACCCAGGCGGTGGTCAGCCTGCTGGACGAGCGAACGAAGGCCCCTGCTGAACGCGACCCCTCGATCCTTTCCGCCCCGTCCATGTTCCAGATCGCGACCATCGTGGGCGATACTCTGCGCGAGGTGATTGCCTCACTCCGCAACGAAGGGCAGGAAGCGAGTTCGAGCTTTCGCGCCAGCCTGATCGTGGGCGGCCAGATCAGGGGCAGCGAGCCGCGCCTGTTCCTCGTCTACCCCGAAGGCAACTTTATCGAAGCGGGCGATGATTCCCCGTTCTTCCAAATCGGCGAGACCAAGTATGGCAGGCCGATCATTGTGCGCACCTACGATAAGGGCATGCCGTTCGAAGATGCGATCCGGCTGTTGATGGTGTCTTTCGATTCAACCATCCGGTCGAACCTAGCGGTCGACCTCCCGCTCGATCTCGCAGTGCACGAGAAGGATACGTACCGCCTCGGCGAGACGCAGCGCGTGGCGGAGAACGACCCCTATTTCCGCCGGATATCCGACCAGTGGAGCATCTCGCTGCGCGAGGCGGTCAACCGCCTGCCGCCTTTCGAGTTCAAACGCACGGACAAAGACGGGAGCTGATCGACACGTACGACGAACGACGACTGTTTGGGCGGTTCACCCCGCCGATTTGCAGTTCGTTAACCATGCAGGTGTGATGGCTGCGGCAGGTTCAACGGGATAGGGAGCCCGAATGATCAGCTTGTTCCGCCGCGATATCTTGCCCGCGCTGGTAATCGCCATCGTGTTTGCGGCAACTGCCTACGCCGGGATCGCCCTGACGAGGGAAGCCAGCCGTATCGCGCTTCTGTGGCTGCCAAACGCGCTGGTCGCCGCGTGGCTGCTGCGCAATAATGGGGGGCGGATAGCAGGCATCCTGGTCGCATGCATTATCGCCAATATCGTAACGAACCGGATCGTCGGTGACGGCTGGCTGGTCGCATGTGCGCTCTCGGCTGCCAACGCGCTGGAAATCGGCCTCGTTGTATGGACCATGCGGCGAACCTGCGGGTCTGAACCGGATATGGCCCGGATCGCCAATCATGGCTGGCTGATCGCAGCCACATGTGCGGGCGCAGCAGCATCGGCCACGATTGCCATGCTCGGCCTGTCGGTCGATGGCGCATTCCTCTCGTTCGCCAATTGGCAGCGCTGGTTCGTCGCCGACGCCCTGAGCCTGCTGATCGTGCTGCCAATTGCGCTGATCGCCATCGATACGTTTCGCCGTCGGCAGACTCCGAGCAAGCTAATGATCCGCGAATGGGCGGTGATGGCGCTGCTGGTCACGCTCGGCAGCATCGGCGTGTTTGCGCAGTCGCGCTATCCCTTCCTGTTCCTCGTCACCCCACTCGTTGTCTATGCTGCGTTCCGCACCGGGGTAACTGGCACTGCTGCCGCAATCCTGATCGCAACCATCGTGGCCACGGTCGCGACCGCGCTCGGCAGCGGCCCGATCACTCTTGTCCGGGGCGGCCCTGGTGCGATGCTGGTTGCCTTCCAGGTGTTCCTTGCTTCCAATTTCGCAGTCGGCCTGCCCGTTGCTGCCCTGCTGGCAGAACGTGCGCGGGATCGTGCGGCGCTTAAGCGGAGCCGGGACGAAACGCGTGAGATCCTGGACAATGTGCGCGAGATTATCTTCCGCGCGGATGCCGAAGGGCGCTGGACATCGCTCAATCCCGCATGGGAAAAGCTGACCGGATATCCGGTCGAGGAGAGTCTCGGCTGGCCGACCACACGGCTGCTCCACCCGGAAGATTTTGCCGAGACGCAGAGCGTTTATCCAAGGGTTGCCACTGGCGAGATCGACGAGATCGATCTGGTACAGCGCTTTATCGACCGGTCGGGAGATGTTCGCACCATCGAGGTCGGTATTCGCCGGGTCGAGGACGAGGACGGAACTTTTGCCGGTACAATCGGCAATATTCGCGATGTGACCGAGGAAAAGGCGCAGGAACGCGCGCTGGAGGCGAGCGAGTCGCGTTTCCGGATGATTGCCGAGTCTGCTCCGGTCGGCATGTTCCGCGCCGACAAGCAGGGTGGCCTCACCTATATCAACCAGTGGTGGGCCGATAAGGTCGGGCGCACAGTTGAGCAAATGCTGGGCCGTGGCTGGTTCGAATCGATCGCAGATCCCCAGCCGCTACTCGACGATCCGCCCTTCAGGAATTTCGTGCCGGGCATGGTGCGCCGCAGGGAAATCCACTTTCGCGCTGCCGACGGGTCCGACCTGTGGATGGAAACCTACAATACGGCGGAGTTCGACGAGGAAGGCAATCTGAAAGGGTATTACGGCGCCGCGGTCGACATCACGGCACAGCGCGAAATGACCCGCGCACTGGCGGAGCGTGACCGCCTGCTGACCGAACTGGCCGACAACATCACCGATGCGATCCTGCGCCTCGCGCCCGACGGGACGTGCCTCTACGCCTCGCCATCGGCCAGCGATGTCCTGCGGCGTCCGGTCGAGGAATTGCTGGGCGAAAAGCTGTTCGAGGGGATCGTCGCCGAGGATTTGCCTGCCGTATCGGACGCGGTTGACGATATCCTGTCCGGGAAGCGCGACCGCGCGCTTGTCGCGTTCCGGGCGATCCGCCGATCCGAAACGCAAGCCGACCGATGGCTCGAAGCCAATTGCTCGGCGATCCGTTCGAGCAATGCGGACGAGCCTGCGCAGATCATCGCCTCGGTGCGCGATATCACGCCCACCAAGACCCTCGAAGCGGAGCTGCGTGCAGCACGACAGCAGGCGGAAGCCGCGGCGATGGCCAAGTCGGCCTTCCTCGCCAATATGAGCCACGAAATCCGCACACCGATGAATGGCGTTATCGGGTTCACCGATTTGCTCGAACAATCGGCGCTAGAAAGCGACCAGCGAAACTATGTTCGCATGATCGCGGAATCGGGCCGCACAATGATGCAATTGCTCAACGACATCCTCGATAGATCGAAGATCGATGCGGGTCTGATGCAGGTGACGTCCGAGCCTATGGACCTGCCGCACAAACTACACAGCATATCGCGCCTGATGGCTCCGCTTGCCCAGCGCAAGGGGGTGGAACTTACCACCCGGATCGATCCCGCTCTGCCGCGCATGATCCTAGGCGATCGGCTGCGTGTGCGGCAGGTGCTGCAGAATCTCGTTGGCAATGCGGT
Organism: Alteriqipengyuania sp.; assembly: GCF_964222115.1. Classification (NCBI taxonomy): domain Bacteria; kingdom Pseudomonadati; phylum Pseudomonadota; class Alphaproteobacteria; order Sphingomonadales; family Erythrobacteraceae; genus Alteriqipengyuania; species Alteriqipengyuania sp. Next base: position 58,470 of record NZ_CAXQBM010000023.1, on the reverse strand, counting down.
CAAGTTTACCAGCGAAGGCCGGATCGAGGTTGCGGCAGAGAAGGCGGATAATGGCGCAGCGTACCGGATCGCGGTGAGCGATACTGGCATCGGGATCGCGCCGGACCAGTTGGACGGGATTTTCGATTCCTTCACCCAGGGCGATACCAGCGTCGCGAGGCGATTCGGGGGTTCGGGACTGGGCCTTTCGATCACGCGCCAGCTGGTGGAGCTGATGGGCGGGTCGATCGCCGTCACCAGCACGCCAGGCAAGGGCTCTACATTTACCGTCACACTGCCCCTGATCGCTTCGGATGGCGTAGAGAGCGATGCCGGCGATATGGGACGATCGGGCGAAGTCAGCCCGACTAGCGGCATGCGCCTGCTGGTCGCCGAAGATATCGAGATCAACCAGCACCTGATCGAAGCGATGATCCTGCGGGTCGGCGCGAGGTGCGAAATCGTGGCGGACGGTGCCGCCGCCATCGAGCGAGTCGAGCAGGCTTGTGCCCAGGATGCACCTTTCGACCTCGTCCTCATGGACCTGCAAATGCCCGGGATGGATGGGCTGAGTGCGGCACGCATCCTGCGTGAACGCGGCTATGATGCCGAACGTGTGCCGATCGTTGCGCTGACCGCCAATGCGTATGAGGAAGACGTGCGAGCCTGCCATGACGCGGGCATGCAGGGACACATCGCCAAGCCTTTGACCGTCGAGGCGTTGAGCAAGATGTTGGACCGATTTGCAGGGCGCGGGGAGGGGGCATCCCGTCCGGCGCAGGCATCGCCCTCGGCGTCGGACCCTCCAGATAACGGAGCGCTGGATGCAGCCCATCCCCTCCGCCTCAAATACGACGACCGCAAGGATCGCTTGCGCGAACTGGCGCACTCTATCGACCAGTCAAACGTGACCGACCGATGGGCCGATCTCGCCAGTGCGCTCCACCAGCTGGCAGGGACCGCTGCGGTGTTCGGCGAGGGCGAGCTGGGCAAGCGAGCGGCGAGGTTCGAGCATGAGCTTGTAAAGGCAAACACCGATCAGGAGCGCCTGGAGCTGATCCTGGAGGGCAGGTCGCGGCTGGACGTGGCGGCGTAAGCACAATCTCGCGTTCGCAATTCGGTGAGCATTTACGATTATGCGCGATTGTCTGCTTGATCTGTAAGCCGCGATGTCCCTACCGACGTAAATTCGCAAGACGACGACGAATTTGAGGCCCGATGGAACGTGTAGTCCACATTATTGACGACGATGAACTGTGGCGTGCGGTCTTGGTCGAAATGTTGACCAAGATGGGCGATCTCGAAGTCATCGAGTGGGAATCGGGCGACGCATTCCATGAGGCGACCGGCAAACAGCCCGGGATTGCGCTGATCGACGTCCGCATGCCGGGAATGTCGGGCACAGAGCTGTTGCGCCAGATGGACCAGGCGCGTTTCCTTGCCATCATGATGTCGGGCAATGCCGAGATCGAGCTGGCGGTCGAAGCAGTGAAGCGCGGGGCGTTCGATTTTCTGGAAAAGCCGTGCTCGATCGAAAGGCTGGCGCAAACCATTGCGGCCGGGTTCGAAACGTTTCGCATTCGCTATCAGCGCGAGATGGAGCGGGCGGAGGTTTTTGCAAAATTCCAGGGCTTGTCCGACCGCGAACGCGAGGTGACGCGCGAAATCGTGGCAGGCAGCACCAATCGCGAGGCAGGCGACAAATTCGGCATCAGCGTGCGCACGGTAGAGGCGCATCGGGCGCGGATCATGCTCAAGCTCGGGCTGCCAAGCTTTGCGGATGTGGTGCGCAAGGCCCACGAATGCGGTTTTGCCAAATCACGCGGCGAGACCTGATCGCCCGCTCTTATGCACGGCAGGTCAAGCTGGCGCCGCACGCACGCTGGCCCGCTCTACCAGTTTGACCCCGACGCGCTGCGAAGCTGGCGCCTGCCCGTCGATCGCTGCCGTGAGCAAGGCCTCTGCCGCCTCCGGCAATTCGGGTGCTACCGTGGTCAGCGGCGGATTGCAGACCGTGCCTGCCGACATGCCATCGAAACCGATCAGTCCGAACCTGTCGGGAATGCGCGCTTCCAGTTCCTGCATGTATTCGAGCACGCCGAAGGCCAGCCGGTCGCTGGCAGCGAAAAAGGCGTCGATATCGCCGTGCTGTTGAAGCAGTTCGCGCGCCGCGTGATAGCCCTGAGCGCTGCGGTCTCCATCGGGGTAGCTGCTCGCCTGGATCGGGTTGTGGCCCAGCCTCTCGATCTCTTCGCGATACCCGGCGAAACGCTCCGCAAACTGTCCGGGCCCGGCTTCGAGTGGTCCCACAAAGGCAATCTTGCGGTATCCGCGTTGGTGCAGGGTGCGCGTGGCCAGCTTGCCGCCTGCAATATTGTCCGAACGGACCCATCGCGCGTCTTCGAAGGGGGATCCCCAGAAGACAAGACGTTCTTCCGATTGCTGCAATTCGCGGAAATATTGCCACGCATCCGAGTTGCGCGCCGACCCGATCACGATCGTCCCGTCGGCCTGCCCACGCTTTACATAGTCGCCCGACAGCGCACCTGTCTCCGACTGTAGCGATACCAGCGTTTCCAGCCCGCGCTCGGACGCGGCCTCGCAAATGCTGCCGAGCAGTTCGAAATAGAACGGATTGCCTGTGGATTGCTTGTCCTCGGGCCGTTGCAGGATCACCACCGCCACGGTGTCTATCCTGCCGGTGCGCAGGCCGGACGCGCGCTGATCGATCGTGTAGCCCAGCTCTTTCGCCACGGCGAGCACGCGATCACGCGTCGCAGCGGTAACCTGTGGCGATCCGGCGAGGGCGCGGGACACGGTAGACTGGTTGACGCCTGCGCGTTCCGCCACATCGAAGGATGTGACGCGCGCGGGCTTGGTGGGGCTCGGGCTGCTATTCATCAGCCGACAAGATTAGCAGCGAAATTCCGCAGGTCACCTATCCTGTGCTAGATATGCGAGTCCCATAGAGGCTCGCTCTTGCGACATACAGCGAAGCTGCATAGCATTCGTACAAACAGACAAGCCGAACAGGCTGATGGAGGGGGAATGTTTCGTCGCTTAATGGTAGCGCTACCAGTGTGTGCGTCCGCAATTCTGGCGGTTGCGATGGCCGGGACTGTCGGTGCCCAAGCCTTCGAATCTGTCGAGGTGGGGCAGTCGTCGCGTAGCGCGAATCCTGCCAATATAGATGCCCTGCTCGATCAGATGACGCTGGACGAAAAGATCGGCCAACTGGTCCAGCGGATGGGTGGCCGGTCGAAAGCGCTCAATTCGCGGCTCGGCCCGGACGAGCTGGAGAAAGTCCGTCGGGGCGAGGTCGGCTCGTATCTGCATGTCGCGGGGGCCGAGCCCTTGCGAGAGTTGCAGCGCGTTGCGGTAGAGGAAAGCCGCCTCGGCATCCCGCTGCTGTTCTCGATGGACGTGGTGCATGGCTATCGCACGATCTTTCCCGTGCCGCTGGCAATGGCTGCCAGCTGGGACCCGGACACGGCAGTGCGCCACGCCCGTATCGCCGCGACCGAGGCAAGCGCGGCGGGACTGCACTGGACCTTTGCCCCGATGGTAGACATTGCGCGCGATCCGCGCTGGGGCCGCATTGTCGAAGGTGCGGGCGAAGACGCCTTTCTCGGCAGCCGGATGGCGGTGGCACAGGTCCGCGGCTTCCAGGGCAGTGATCTCGCAGCAGCGGACACGATTATCGCCGGGGCCAAGCATTTCGGCGCCTATGGGGCTGCCGAGGGCGGTCGCGACTACGCCGGAGCCGAAGTGGGTAAGCGAACCATGCAAGAGGTGTATCTCGCTCCGTTCCGCGCCGCGGCGGAAGCGGACACCGCGAGCTACATGACCGCATTCAACGCGGTGGACGGCGTGCCGACCACCGGCAATGCAGCGCTGCTGCGCACCATGTTGCGCGACGAATGGGGCTGGGAAGGGCTGCTGCTTTCCGACTGGCGCGCGGTCGAGGAATTGATGGCGCATGGCGTCGCCGGGTCGCGCAGCGATGCGGCGCGGCTGGCGCTGGAAGCGAGCGTCGACATGGACATGGTCGCGGATGTCTACGCCGCCGACCTGAAGGCGGCCATCGATGCCGATCCCGCACTTGTGCCGCTGCTCGATCAGGCGGTGCGGCGCATCCTCGAAACCAAGCGCACGCTCGGCCTGTTCGACGATCCGTACAAGTATCACGACGCCGCGCGTGAGTCGCGTGTCATCCTGTCCGACGATCATCGGGCCGCTGCTCGCACTGCCGCGCAGCGATCGATCGTGCTGCTCAAGAACGAGGGGGATGTGCTCCCGCTGGCGAAGGATGCGCAGCACATTGCCCTGATCGGCGCGCTGGCCGACGATGCGCTTTCGCAGCTCGGCTCGTGGCGCGCACGGGGCATGGCGGAGGACGTGGTGACGCTGCGTGCGGCGCTGGAAGCGGCGCATCCGAACGTCACCTTTGCGCCCGGTGCCGATAGCCGGTCCGACGATGCCTCGGGCATCCCGGCGGCAATCGCAGCCGCGCAAAGCTCCGATCTGATCGTGCTCGCTCTGGGCGAGGATTTCGACTGGTCCGGCGAGGCGCGCAGCCGTTCCTCGCTCGAACTGCCGGGGCGTCAGCGCGAGTTGTTCGAAGCGCTCGCCGCCACCGGCAAGCCGCTGGTCGTGGTGCTGATGGGCGGTCGCCCGCTCGCCATCCCTGAAATTGCGGAAAAGGCCGACGCCGTACTGCAGACCTGGCTACTGGGGATTGAGGCGGGCCCGGCCATCGTCGCGACCCTGTTTGGCGAGAACAATCCAGGCGGCAAGCTGCCCGCCAGCTTCCCGCGCACGACCGGGCAGGTCCCGGTCAACTACGATTTCCTGCCGAGCGGACGGCCTGCCGATCCCGACCTGACCAAGGATACGGCGCGCTACATGGATCAGCCGATCACGCCGCTTTACGCTTTCGGTCACGGGCTGAGTTACACCGACTTCGCCTATGGCGAGCCGATGCTCGACCGCAGCGAGATTGCGGCGGATGGCGGTGCGCTCACGATCTCGGTCGACGTCACCAATAGCGGGGCGCGCGGCGGGGACGAGGTGGTGCAGCTCTACATGCGCGATCCTGTCGCCAACGTGTCACGCCCTGTCAAACAGTTGCGCGGGTTCAGGCGTGTTGCGCTCGCACCCGGCGAAACGAAGCGCGTGTCCTTCACGCTGACCGCAGACCAGTTCGCGCTGTGGGGCCCGTCCGGCGGGTGGGTGATCGAACCGGGCGAGATCGAGCTGATGATCGGCAGCGCCTCGGACGATATCCGGGGCCGGACCAGCTTTACGATTACCGGGCGAGGCGCAGGCCGTATCGCTCCCGCAGCGATCGAGACACGAACCCTTGTGATGGAGACGGGCCAATGAAGCTGTCGATCCTGCCAGCCCTGTGTCTGGCCTTCTTCCCCCCCGCTGTCGCGCTTGCCGGAGAGGCTCGACCCGTTCCGCACGGCATGATCGTGACGACGGACGACGGTCAGGAAGTGCGCGTGCTGGCCTTCGCGGATGGCACGTTCCGTGTCACCCTTGGCGGTGGTGTGCCCCAAGAGCCGTCGACGGCGCAGGTGGTTGCCAGCCCCGATGGGGAGCCCCGGCTGGAAACGTTCGAGGACCGCGCAGTCCTGCGCACTCCGCTCGGGTCGGCATCGGTGGACTATGCCGACGGGGCGCTGTCTGTATCCGATGCATCGGGGAATTTGCTGCTGGACGAGCATGCGCCCGCGCGCAGCATAGAGCCGGTTACGCTCGAAGGGCAGGAATGGTTCGCCACCCGCGTGCAGTTCAATCGCGGCACGGACGAGGGGCTGTTCGGGCTCGGCCAGCACCAGAACCGCCAGATGAACTATAATGGCGAGGACCTGGAGCTCGCGCAGCACAATATCGCGACCGCGATCCCCTATCTCGTTTCGACGCGCGGCTACGGCATCCTGTGGGACAATGCCTCGATTACGAGGGTTGGCGACCCCGACCCATACCAGAAGCTCGCGATCGATTGGCAGGCGAAGTATTATCTCGGAGACCGGCTCGCCCTGACCCGCACCGAGCCGGTGATCGATTACCAGTATCTCGACGATCAGGAGCGCTGGCCCGCTGAGGCCAAAGCCGATACGGTCGCAGCAACCTCGGGCCAGAACACACAGGGCAATGCGGTGCAGACCCAGCGCGTCGTGTGGACCGGCAGCTACACGCCCGAAGAGGCTGGCACGCACAAGTTCCGTCTCTATTCGTCCAGCTATGTCTCGGTTTACGCGAATGGCGAGAAGGTGCTCGACCGGTGGCGGCAGAACTGGAACCCGTGGTACCATAATTTCGAACTGGACCTGAGTGCGGGCGAGCCTGTCGACTTGCGGATCGAGTGGGAGCCCAACCAGGGCTACATTGCGCTCTATCACGCCGATCCGTTGCCGCCCGAAGACCGTCACTCGGTCAGCTTCGCGTCCGAAGCGGGCAAGGCGATCGATTACTACGTGGTGCCGGGCGAGGATATGGACGCGCTGGTGGCAGGCTATCGCCGCCTGACCGGCAAGGCACCGATGATGCCGCGTTGGGCCTACGGCTTCTGGCAGTCGCGCCAACGCTACCAGACGCAGGAGCAGCTGACCGACGTTTTCCGTGCATATCGCGAGGCGGACATTCCGATCGACACCATCGTGCAGGACTGGTTCTACTGGCCTGAGGACAGCTGGGGCTGCAACTGCTTCGATCCCGACCGCTTCCCCGATCCCAAGGCGATGGTCGACACCGTGCACGACCTGAACGGTCGGGTGATGATCTCGGTCTGGCCGAAGTTCTACCCGACGACCGAGAATGCGAAGGAGTTGGACGCGAAGGGCTATCTCTACCGCCGTCCGCTGGAAGCGGGGCAGAAAGACTGGGTCGGCCCCGGATATGCCAACACCTTCTACGATCCCTATCCGCAGGAGGCGCGGGAAATCTATTTCCGGCAGGTAAAGGACACGCTGCTGCCCAAGGGCTTCGACGCATGGTGGATGGATGCGACCGAGCCGGACTGGCATTCCAACCTTTCGGTCGAAGAGCGCGCGCGGCAAATGTATTCTGCCGCCACCGACACGCCGGGCCTCGCCATCTTCAACAGCTTCGGACTGTTGCAGGCGATCGGCATGGCAGACGGGCTGAAGGAGACGCAGCCCGACACGCGGCCGTTCAACCTGACGCGCAGCGGCTTCGGCGGCATCCAGCGCGCCTCGGCAGCGCTCTGGTCGGGCGATGTCGTTGCCCGGTGGGACGATCTGCGTGACCAGATCAGCGCCGGAACCAATGTGTCGCTGGCGGGCATTCCCAACTGGACGCACGATATCGGCGGGTTCGCGGTCGAGCAGCGCTATACCGACGAGCTACCCGAAGCGATGCCCGAGTGGCGCGAGCTCTACCTGCGCTGGTTCCAGTTCGGCGCGTTCACCCCGCTGTTCCGCAGCCACGGCGAGTACCCGCATCGAGAGACCCCGATCATCGCCAAGGACGACCCGGCGATGATGGAGGGGCTGACATATTATCATCGCCTGCGGTATCGCCTGCTGCCTTACATCTACACTGTCGCGGCGGGCACGCACTTCGACGACGGGTCGATGATGCGCGCGCTGGTGATGGACTTCCAGGCCGACCGCGCGACGTGGGACATCGACGACCAGTACATGTTCGGCCCGTCGCTGCTCGTCGCCCCGGTGACCGAGTTCAAAGCGCGCGAGCGCCAAGTCTACCTGCCGGCAGGCGCCGACTGGTACGATGCGGCGACAGGCCGCCAATATGCCGGTGGGCAGACGATCACTGCTGTCGCTCCACGAGAGCGCATGCCGCTATTCGTCCGTGCAGGGTCGATCGTGCCGATGGGGCCCGATGTGCAGTGGACCGGGGAGAATCCGCAGGGGCCGCTGACTGTGCATGTCTTCCCCGGCGCGGATGCCGTCTTCACGCTGTACGAGGATCAGGGTACCGATATGGGCTATGCCCGCGGAGAGTTTGCGCGCATTCCCATGCGCTGGGACGATGCGGCGCGAACTCTTACCTTTGGCACGCGCGAGGGCAGCTTCCCCGGCATGGCGGACACGCGCGAAATCACCGTGGTGCTGCAAGAGGGCAGCACGCCAGGATCTGTGTTCGAGCAGGGCGAGGGCAGGACGCTGACCTATACGGGAGAGGCAACGACCCTCCGGTTCTGACCGGTTACCAGTTCCACATGGTCCCGTCCTCAAGACGGGCCGTGGGGAGCTGCGCGGGCTGGTACGGGTACTTCGCGGCCAGCTCCTCGTCGATATCGACTCCGTGGCCCGGTGCCTCGCCGCAATGCAGGAAGCCGTTCGCGAACGAGTAGTCATGCGGGAAAACCGCGTCGGTTTCATCGCTGTGACGCATATATTCCTGGATGCCGAAATTGGGCACCCAGGTATCGAAGTGCAGCGCCGCACCCATCGTGACGGGGGACAGGTCGGTCGCCCCGTGGCTGCCTGTCCGCACCTGGTATAGCGACGCGAAATCGGCGATCCGGCGCAGGTGCGTGATCCCGCCTGCGCGCAGCACGGTGGTGCGGATGTAATCGATCCACTGGTTCTCGATCAGCGTCTTGGCGTCCCAGATCGTGTTGAAGATCTCCCCAACCGCGACCGGAGTTGTTGTGCGCTCGCGGATCAGGCGGAAAGCCTCCTGGTTTTCCGCAGGCGTGGGATCTTCCATCCAGAACAGCCGATATGGCTCCAGCGATTTGCCCAGCTGTGCTGCCTCGTTCGGAGTCAGCCGGTGGTGCACATCGTGAAGCAGTTCGGGCTCGTCACCGAACTCCTTGCGCAGCGCTTCGAACAGCTTGGGGGCGAAGCGCAGGTACTTGGGCGTATCCCACACAGTCTCGGTCGGCAGCGCAGCGTCAGCAGGCTCGTAATGCATCGTCCCGCGCGCGATGCCATAGGCCTTCTCGATCCCCGGAATGCCGCTTTGCGCGCGGATCGCCTTGTAGCCGAGGTCGATATACTTGCCGACCGCTTCGACCGTGTCCGCCAGCGTCTCGCCATTGGCATGGCCGTAGCACAGCACGCGGTCGCGGCTGCGCCCGCCGAGCAGCTGGTAGAGCGGCATGCCCGCCATCTTGCCCTTGATGTCCCACAAGGCGGTGTCGACCGCACTGACCGCGGAAAGCTGCACCGGGCCGCGCCGCCAGTAGGATCCGCGATAAAGGAACTGCCAGATATCCTCGATCCGGCGCGGATCGCGCCCGATCAGGCACGGGATCACGTGTTCCTCCAGATAGGCGACTACGGAAAGCTCGCGCCCGTTCATGGTCGCATCGCCAATGCCGTACACGCCCTGATCGGTCTCGATCCTGAGCGTGACGAAATTGCGCCCCGGGCAGGTGACGATTACTCTTGCCGTCGTGATCTTCAACGCGTTACCCCTCTTGCGATAGCGCTACCAATGCGTCGAACCGGCGCCGATCACAAGAGAGGACCGATCCTGCCCCAGCGATTGCAGCTCCACCCCGACCGTCTGTTTCCTGCGGAAAGCCGGACCCGCGACATCGCGCGTGCGCTCTATGAAAGCGTGTGCGACCTGCCGATTATCAGCCCGCACGGGCACACCGACCCGGCATGGTTTGCGGAGAATGCAGCCTTCGGCAATCCGGCCGAGTTGCTGCTGCAGCTCGACCATTACCTGTTCCGCATGCTCTATTCGCAGGGCGTAAAGCTCGAAGAGCTGGGGATCGGTGCGGATGCCGACCCGCGTGAGGCGTGGCGCATTTTCGCGCGGCATTATCACCTGTTTCGCGGCACGCCCTCGCGCATCTGGCTCGACTGGGTGTTCGCCGAGGCCTTCGGGATCGACGTAAGGCTCGAAGGCGAAACGGCAGACCACTATTACGACGTGATCGACGCCGCGTTGCAGACCGATGCGTTCCGTCCGCACGCGCTGTTCGATCGCTTCGGGATCGAATTCCTCGCCACCACCGAGGGCGCGCTCGACCCGCTCGACCATCATCGGACGATCCGCGAGAGCGACTGGCAGGGCAGGGTGGTAACGACCTATCGCCCGGACGCCGTGATCGACCCCGAGTTCGAAGGGTTTGCGGAAAACCTCGCGAAGTTCGGCGAACTGACCGGCGAGGATGTGATGGACTGGAACGGCTACCTCGCCGCGCACCGCAATCGCCGTGCTTTTTTCAAGGCACATGGCGCGACGGCGACCGATCATGGCCATGCCAGCCCCGCGACCGCCAACCTCTCCCCTGCCGGGGCGCAGGCGTTGTTCGACCGGGTGAAGACGGGCCACGCCTCGGCGCAGGATGCCGAACTGTTTCGCGGGCAGATGCTGACCGAGATGGCGCGGATGAGCCTCGACGACGGGCTCGTGATGCAGATCCATCCGGGCAGCTATCGCAACCACAATGCGGCGCTGTTCGAAGCGTTCGGGCGCGACAAGGGCGCCGATATCCCGACGTCGGTCGACTTCGTCAACGGGCTCAAACCGCTGCTCGATGCGGTCGGGAACGAGCCCGATCTCACGATCACCCTCTTCACGCTGGACGAAGATACCTATGCCCGCGAGCTGGCGCCGCTAGCGGGGCATTACCCCTGCCTGCGGCTGGGCCCGGCATGGTGGTTTCACGACACCCCGGAAGGCATGCGTCGCTTCCGTCGCCGGACGACCGAGACCGCGGGCTTCTACAACACCGTGGGCTTCAACGACGACACGCGCGCCTTCCTCTCGATCCCCGCAAGGCACGATCTCGCGCGGCGGATCGACTGCGGTTTCCTGGCAGAGCTGGTCGCCGAGCATCGCCTGGAGGAGGACGAGGCCTTCGAGGTGGCGCATGCGCTCACCTACGGGCTGGTCAGGGATGCGTACCGGCTGTGAGACTGTCAGCGGACAGCATCCACGCCGTGCCGCAAGAGGTGCCCCGGCCCGGATATGATCGCGCGGCACAGCAGGTAGGCATCGTCCATTTCGGCATTGGCGCTTTCCATCGCGCGCATCAGGCCTGGTACACCGATGCCTGCATGAATGGGGGAGAGCGCGACTGGATGATCGCAGGCGTCTCGCTGCGATCGGGCACGGTCGCGCAGCAGCTCGATCCGCAGGACGGGCTCTACACGCTGGTCGAGCGGAGTGGAGAGCGCGTTGAGGCGCGGGTGATCGGCGCCGTCCAAGAAGTGCTGGTTGGCGGGGCAGACGACAACGCGATCCTGAGCCACCTTGCGGCACCGACCACGCATATTGTCTCGTTCACGGTGACCGAGAAGGGCTATTGCCGTGCGGGTAACGGTTCGCTCGATCTCGTGGCGGCGAGGGAGGGGAGCTTCTATCCGCATCTCGCCCGCGCGATGCGAGAGCGCAAGCAGGCAGGCAGCGGCGGGCTCACCCTGCTGAGCTGCGACAATTTGGCGCATAATGGGGATCGGCTGGCGCAGCTGATGCGCGAATTCCTCGACGCCGAAGCGCCCGATCTGGTCGCGTGGTTCGACGCCGAATGCACGTGCCCCAATTCGATGGTGGACCGGATCGTCCCGGCGGCCACTCCCGCCGATCTCGATGCCGCGCAGGGCCTACTTGGCGCGGTGCGGGACGAAGGCGCGGTGTTCACCGAGGCCTTCAGCCAGTGGGTGATCGAGGATCGCTTTGCCGGGCCTCGCCCCGCTTGGGAAAACCACGGTGCGCAACTGGTCTCGGATGTTGCGCCATACGAGACCGCGAAGCTGCGCATGCTCAACGGCGCGCATTCCTTGCTCGCTTATGCAGGCCTGTCGCGTGGCTACCAGTTCGTGCACGAGGCGGTGGCCGATCCGGCCTTGCGCACTTTGGTCGAACGTCTGATGCGTGACGAGGCCGCGCCGACCATTTCCGCTGCATCGGGGCAGGACCTTGGCGCCTATGCCGACCGGCTTCTCGCTCGCTTCGAGGACCCGGCGCTGCGCCACCGGCTGGCACAGATTGCGATGGATGGCAGCGAGAAGCTGCCGCAGCGCTGGCTCGAGACGCTGGCGCACAATCCGCAGCAGCAATGCACCGCGATCCTTTCCGGAATTGCGGCGTGGCTCTGGCACCTCACGGATGGTCGCTTTGTGGACGATCCGCGCGGCAGCGAGCTGCGCGCACTGGTCGCAGCGACCCCGCGCGACCAACTGCTCGCAACGATGTTCGGCGAGGGCGGGCCTTTGGCATCGCGCTGGTCGCCGAGCGATGCCGACTGCCGATACGTAGAAAACAAGCTGGGAGAGCTATCGTGAACCACATTCGATTTGTCGTCGCGCCGGTGCTGATCGCACTTGCGGCCTGCCAGACGGCCGCGCCGCCTGCCGATAGTTCGCTCTATGAGCCGCACCCGGTTGCGATTGCGCCCGCGAACAGCCCCGTGGCGCGTCACGGACAGCTTTCCATCGTCGATGGCAAGGTGGTGGACAAGACGGGGGACCCGGTCACCTTGCGCGGGATGAGCCTGTTCTGGTCGCAGTGGGAGCCGGAATATTACTCCGCCGAAACCGTGCGCTGGCTGGCGCGGGACTGGAAGGTCAGCGGGGTGCGCGCCGCCATCGCCGCAGAAGGAGACGATAGCGCCCGCCAGCACTTCGACCGCGAGTTTGCCAAGGCGTCCCGTGTAATCGAGGCTGCGGCGGCGGAAGGCATCTACGTCATCGTCGACTGGCACGCACACCGATCCTACCCCGACGAGGCGGAGCGCTTCATGGTCGCCATTGCGGAGCGTTATGGTCACCTGCCGAACCTGATCTACGAGCCGTTTAACGAGCCCTTGCGCGAAGGTGTCGACTGGTCGCGCGACATCAAGCCTTATCATGAGCGTATTATCGCCGCGATCCGCGCGGTGGACCCGGACAATCTCATCATTGTGGGGTCGCCCAGCTGGAGCCAGGATGTCGACATCGCCGCGCGCGATCCGCTGGTTGGCGAAAATATCGGCTACACGCTCCACTACTACGCCGCCACGCACAAGGAATCGCTGCGCGATCGCGCCGAGGCCGCGCGCCAACAGGGCCTTGCGCTGATGATCACCGAATTCGGTCTGGTGCAGGCGGATGGTGATGGGACGATCGACATGGCCAGCAGCAAGGAGTGGTGGGACTGGGCCGAGGAACACGACATTTCGTGGTTTAACTGGTCCATCGCGGACAAGGACGAGGGCAGCGCCGCGCTCAAACCCGGGACGGGCCCATCGGGGTGGAGCGAGGACGATCTGACCGCGTCTGGCAAGGTGCTGCGTGCCCGGCTGCGCGCTGCTGCCGTGGCGGAAAGACGCTAGGGAAATGCGCTTGCGGTCACTGGCCTGCCTCCATATGATAGCGCTAACAAAATAGAATAAAAATGGGAGGGGATGATGGCTAGCATGGCCGAGGTGGCGAAACCGCTGGGCAGGTACCGTTGGGGTATCTGCGCGCTGCTCTTCTTCGTCATTACGATCAACTATATCGACCGCCAGATCATCGGGGTTCTCAAGCCCGTGATCGAAGAGGAGATGGGCTGGTCCGAGGTCGATTACGGCAACATCGTCACCGCATTTCAGGCGAGCTACGGCATCGGCCTTCTGGTGGTCGGGCGCTGGCTGGACCGGGTCGGTACGCGAAAGGGGATCGCCATTGCCATCGCGCTGTGGAGCCTTGCTGCGTGCTTCCACGCCGCCGCGCGCAGCGTGCTCGCCTTCATCCTCGCGCGCATTGCGCTGGGGGTCGCGGAGAGCGCGGCTTATCCGGGTGCGGTTAAATCCATCGCCGAATGGTTTCCCAAGCGCGAGCGTGCGCTGGGTGTGGGCATCCTGAATGCAGGCGCGAATGTCGGTGTGCTGCTGACGCCGATTATCGCGATAGGCATTGCCGGGGCCTATGGCTGGCGATCCGCCTTCCTCGTCACCGGGTTGATCGGGTTCGTCGTGTTGTGGGCATGGTTACGATACTTCCGCCAACCTGCCGATCATCCCAAGGTCTCGACCGATGAGCGCACGTGGATCGACCAGGACGGCGAGGACGCAGCCGGCGAACCGCTTGGCTGGAAGGACGCGATCCGCCAGCGGCAGGCGTGGTTCTTCATCTGCGGCAAGTTCTTCACCGATCCGGTGTGGTACCTGTTCCTGTTCTGGCTGCCCGATTTCCTGTCCAAGACGCAGGGGATGGAGCTGTTCCCCAAGGGCGACAGCGGCATCCTCGCCACGATCGGCCCGGCACTGATCGGGGTGTACCTGCTGGCCGACATCGGTTCGATCGCAGGCGGTTGGCTCTCCTCGCACCTCGTCGGGCGCGGCTGGAGCGTAAACCGGGCGCGCAAGACGACGCTGTTCGTCGCCGCGCTGTTCGCGCTGCCAATGGTGACTGTGGCCAGCGTGCCCGAACCGTGGATGGCGGTGTTGCTGATTGGCCTAGGCACGGCGGCGCACCAGGCGTTCAGCTCCAACATCTTCACCATGATTGCCGACATGTACCCGCGCCGCGCGGTCGCGACGATTGCGGGCATGGGCGGTGCTGCGGGCGCGGTCGGTGGTATCCTGATCGCGCAGGCGACGGGCTGGACCCTCGAACTGACAGGGTCTTACGTGCCCATCGTCATCTACGCGGGGCTGGGCTACATGATCGCCTTCCTCGTTATCCAGACGCTGGTGCCGAAAATGGCGCCAGCGCCGATCCGTTAGGGAGGCAGACTGGCCAATGGCGCGCATCGCCTGTTTCGGGGAAATCCTGCTCCGGCTCTCACCGGCCAATGGCGTTGGCCTGCGTCGCGCATCTCAGCTGGATCTGCATGTCGGCGGGGCCGAGGCGAACGTGGCTGTCGGTCTCGCGCAGCTGGGGCACGATGTGCGGATGATCTCTGCCGTCCCCGCCAACCCGCTGGGTGAGCGGATGCGCCGCGCGCTGGATGCGGAGCGGGTCGATACGCGCTTCATGGTCGATGGGCGCGGCAGGGCCGGGCTCTATTTCGTCGACGGGCTGGGAGCAGGCCGCACGCCGCGAGTGACATACGACCGGGCCGAGAGTGCTTTCGCCCGATGCGGCACGGAGGCGTTCGATCTCGCCGCGGCACTGGACGGTATCGACCTGCTCGTGGTGAGCGGGATTTCGCCGGCCCTTGGCGCGGAACCCGCCGCTGCGACTTTGGCAATCGTTAACGCCGCCCGCTATGCCGAGTGCACGGTCGCGATGGACTGCAATTATCGCGAAAGCCTTTGGCGTGGGAGCGATCGCGAACGGGCGAGTGTGCTCGCCCCGATCGTCGAGCAGGTGGACGTGCTGTTCGCGAGCCACCGCGACGCCGCCTACCTGGCGGGTTTCGAGGGTGGCGCGCGGGAAGAACGGGAGGCCGCGTCGGCGCTGTTCGCGCGCTTCCCCCGGCTATCGGCAATCATTGCGACCCGAAGGGGCGAGGGGGCCGATATTGCGGGAACGGTTGCCGCGCGGCTGGACAGGCCCGATGGTGATACGAAATCCGGACCGGTCAACTTGCCTTCGCAGGTCGGTCGCATCGGCGCAGGCGATGCTTTTGCGGCGGGCGTGTTGCATGGCCTGATGGAAGGGTGGGAGGATTCTCGTGTGCTCGATCTCGGGCTCGCCGCCCTCGCGCTCAAACACGCGACACCGGGCGACATGCCCGACCACTCCCAGGCTGACCTTGCTGACCACACGCCCGGCGGGATTCGCCGCTAGACCGCGATATCGACCGCAATGGGCGCGCCGCCCCGGTCCGCGCTGGCATAGCAGGCTTCCATGATCTGCAGGTCGCGCAGGCCCATCTCGCCCGGAGTGCGCAGCGCAGTATCGTTGCGAACGGCCTGCGAGAATCCGTCGACCTGGGCGCTGAACTGCGTCATCGGATCGCCCGCCTGGAAGGTGCGCGGCGGTGCGCCGCCGCCTTCGAGCGTGATCTGGTTGAAGTTGTAGGTGGTCGCAGGCTGCATCTCGATGCTCGCATCGCTGCCGAAATAGCGCTGGCGCGAGACATAGGGGCTCCAGCAGTACGACGACGAGCCCTGCACATTGATACCGCTGGCCATGGTCAGCCGATAGTCGATCGCGCCCTCAACCTCCGTGAAGCGCGGATCGCCTGCCGGCGTCGCGTAGGCGGCAGAGACGCGGGTCACCTTGTCTCCCGGCAGCATCATCAGCGAGGTGTTGATGCCGTAGACGCCGATATCCCACAGCGATCCCCCTCCGGCGAGCGCCTTTTCCAGGCGCCACTTGTGCGGCGGGTAATCGGGATTGGCGGAAAACCCGTGGTCGGCGGAAACGAACCGCATCGTGCCGAGGTCACCGTCCGCCACGATCTTGAGCGCCTGCATATTGTTCGGCTCGAAATGCACGCGATAGGCCACGCCGAGCTTGCGGCCCGCGCTTCTGGCTGCGGCGATCATGGCTTCGGCCTCTTGCGCGCTATTCGCCATCGGCTTTTCGCACAGCACATGCTTGCCCGCTTCCAGCGCGCGGATCGTGAACTCAGCATGCAGGCCGACGGGGAGGACGATGTAGACGCAGTCGATGGAGGGATCGTCCACAATCGTGTCGAAATTATCGTAATTGTAGTGACGGCTGACCCCGTACCGTTCGCCCAGCATGCGGGATTTTTCCGCGTTGCCCGATACGAAGGCTGCGAGATGGGAAAGGCGTGCATCGGCAAAGCCGGGAATGACTTGTCCGACGCCGAAGGTGCCGAGGCCCACGATTGCCCAGCCCAGGCGGTCCCCCGGTTTTTCCGGCAGGGCAGGATTGCCGAGCAGAGGCTGGCCTTCGGCCCGCTGGGCGAGCGCCTTGCCCGAGGCGAGCGATGCCGCCGCTGCGGCCCCGAGTGCGAGCGCCTCGCGCCGCGTGGTATTCTTTCCGGTTTCCTTGTTCGACATGCCCGCCCTCCCTGCTGGTACCGCTAACAACCATGGCAGGAATACGGGGGAATGACCATTGTCCGCTTGCTGTGAGGTCGCCTCATCGACGCCTGACAAGCCCGCGCTCTGGCCTAGGCGCCAGAGTGATCGGACCTGTGGAGAGCAGCAAGGTCATCGCCATCAGCACCGCATGATGAAGTGCGAAGCGCTGCACATCGGCAACCTCGACCTGCAACAGCCCGCACGCGAGATAGACCGGCGCGAGCAGAGGGCTGATCTCCCGTGTGTTGCGCCGGGCGATGACCATAAAATTAGGGCGGGCCTTCGCGGGCCCGCCCGTTATGCTTTCGGCTTGTAACCGTTAGTCTGCTTGGGCGGGCTGCCCTCCGTTGGCCGAACGACGGGCTGCCTGCCCGGATGCCTCGCCAGCGACCAGGGCATCGCCCTGCGCGCTGAACATCCCGGCCGGCAGCGTGCGGGTCACTTTGCCCTGCTTGACCACCACCTGCTGAACGTTGCCACGGCCATCTGCGATCACCTGTCGGACTTTGCCAAGCGATGCACCATCGGGGGTCATCACGGGCATTCCCGGCGCGATGGTAGCTGTGCCTGCCGCTTGCGACGCGGCGCTTCCGGCCACCACGAGCGGCGATGACAACAGCGCGGCAGAAGCGTTGCCGTTGGCCGAGCCTTCGCCCGAGGCACTGTTGCCCATCGAAGGCAGGCCCGGTTGCGGCACGCTGCCAATCAGGCCGTTCGCAGTGCCGCTGCCACGTGCCACTGCCCGGGTGGCAGCGGTCCGCGCCTGGCCCGCAGCTGGTGCCAAGGTGCCGGCCAATGCATCCGTGCCGATCAGCTGCGCATCCGCGCTACCCTGTGCTTCGCCGCGGCCATATGCGCTTGCCTCAACACCGGTCATTGTGGGGATCGGCAGGTCCGCAAGGCTGGCGGTCGATCCGTTGACCGACCCACTTGCGCTACGCTGCGCCGAAACGCGACCATTGCGAGCATCAATGTCCTGATTGCCCTCGGTCTCGACAGTGCCATTCACCGTGCTGCGTAGCGACTGTGTGGTGCGATCAAGCGTGGTGGTGTCAATCGGACTGCCGATTGTGCCATTGATCGTGCCGCCCAAGCTGCCTCCAACGGCACCGCCGCCGCCGAGAAGCTGCGCGTGAGCACCGGTCGAAAACAGCGCGATGAAGCCTGCGGTCAAAAGAAGCTTTTTCATGAGTGTTCCTTTCCTCGAAATCAGGGCGGTCCAATCGGGGCCGCTCATCGGGAAAACGAACCAGCAATCGAATTTAATTCATGCCATCGGCGCGGCAGTCACTTTTTTCTGCCGCAGGTCGCGCAGACCAGGCCACGGCCATAAGTGCTGTCTGGGCCTTTGGGGCCGAGATCGCGCGCTTCGGCATCAAGTGCGCGGCGCCAGTCGCCGGAACGCGCCATGGCTCGGGCGATGCGAGCCGCCACCAGCGGCGTGGCAAAGGATGTGCCGCGCGCCTTGAACCACTTGCCCTTCGCGTTTCGCGCATGAATGTCCGCACCGGGGGCGGCATAGTCGAGGTGCAGCGCACGTCCTGCCTCGATCAATGCTCGCTTGCGCCCATCGACACCGGTGACCGCCACCACGCCATCATAGGATGCCGGGTAGGCGGGGGGCGCAGCCGGGCCATCGTTTCCTACCGCTGCCACGACCACCACGCCGCGCCTGCGCGCCTGCGCGATGGCCCTGCCGACGACGGCATTTCTGGGGCCGACCAGACTGATAGTCACGACCTTGCTGCCGCTTGCCGTCAACCAGCCCAGGCCTTTCGCAATGGCGAGAGCATTGCCGCCGGCGGGATCGCGGCCATAGACATCGGCCACCCGCACTCGTGCCACTCCGGCACTTTGCAGCAGGCTGGCGACTGCGCTCCCATGGTTGGACGCGTAAGGGGCCCCCTTGGCAAATCCGCGTGTCGCGACTGTCGCGATTGCACTGCCGGGCGCACCGTCGATCATCCCTACTTCGATGGTGCCGGACGCGGCAGCAGCCAGCGAGGCCGGACCTACCATCAAGGCCGATCCGCGATCGCTCGACCCGCTCTGTAGATAGAGGTTGTCGGCGGTTACTTCCGCGTTCGGGGCAATCGCGGTAGCGAGCTGTTCGGCCCGGGCCAGGCTCATCCCTTCCGGGACAGCCAATCTTGTTACGGTAAGATCGAGACCGTCGATGGCCTCGGTGCCGATCGGACGAAATCCCGCTGCACCCAGAGCGCGCAGATCGCCTTCCTGGAGCCCCACTGCCAGCACTTCGCCCCGGCGAGCAAGTTCGCCCCGGGCATCGCGCTCGATCAGATCAGGGTGCCGACGTAACAGGCGGTCGAGCCTACGCTCGCGCAATGTGAGCAAGCGGGGCGCCTTGCGATCAATATTCTCACGCGTCGCCTCTACGGTATTCCCGACTTTATCGCGCAAGTCGCCAACCACACCGCCGACTTCGGGCAACTGCGTGGGTACGCCAGGCAAGGCGATCTGGGCTGCGAGCGGGGTCGCGGTAAGCGCGATCAGGGCAAGAGCATATGCGGCGAGGGTGCGCATGGGTATTCCTTAAGCAGATTTCGCATTACATATGGATTAAACGACCGACCCCATCCGTTTCATCCGTGAAGAGGCACAGCAACCTGCCCCAGACGTTTGAAAGCCAGGTACTCGAACTGCTCCCGCGTCTGCGGCGCTTCGCGATCGGCCTTGCCGGCTCGCAAGCCGACGGGGACGATCTGTGTCAGATGACCATCGAACGCGCACTTTCCCGTCGCGACCAGTGGCGGGAAGGAACGCGCCTCGACAGCTGGATGTTTCGGATCATGCGTAATATTTTCATCGACGATAAGCGAGCCGTCGCCCGCCGCGGGCAGACCTTCGATACCGAGGAGGCGGGTATGACCGTAGGCGTCGAAGGATCGCAGGAGGCAGCGATCGAGCTTGCCTTGGTGGGCCGGTCGATGGAGCGCTTGCCCGATGACCAGCGCGAGGCGGTTCTCCTCGTTATGGTCGAAGGCTATTCCTACAAGGAGGCGGCCGAGATCGTCGGCTGCCCTGTCGGCACACTCAATTCGCGGCTTGTCCGGGGGCGTGACGCCTTGTTTGCGATGCTGGGAGAGGCGCCATGACGATCAGCAGGGAAAAGCTTGCTGCTTTCGCGGACGGACAACTGGACGACGAAGAGCGCGCCCGGATAGAACAGGCAATTGCTGCGGACACTTCATTGGCGCGCGAGGTGGCAGCGCATCAGGCGCTTCGCGATAGGTTGAACGCGCATTACGCCCCGATCCTCGACCAGCAGGTGCCATCGCACCTCACCGCACTGCTCGAGCCCAGGCAGGCACCGGAAAGCGACGCGACATCGAATATTACGAGCTTCGCCGAAGCTCGCGCCAAACGGGGAATGGTACCGGCGGTGCGCCGTTGGGCGCCAATAGCTGGCCCGGCACTGGCCGCCTCGCTGGTGCTCACCATCTGGCAACCGTGGCAAGGAAGCGGACCGCCCGAAGGCTACGCGGATGCCACGCTGTCAGCAGCGCTCGACACGCAATTGGTCGCTTCGCAAGAGCGCGATGCCGAGACTCGTATATTGTTGAGCTTCGAAGCGGACGAGGGCGAGCTGTGCCGCGCCTTCAGCGGCGAGGCCCGCAGCGGAATTGCCTGCCGCGACGATACCGGGTGGAGAATCGAGCAAATACTCGGCGGCGGCACAGCGCAGTCAACGGAGTTTCGGCAGGCCAGCAGTGAGCAGGACCTATTTGCCGCAGCGCAGGAAATGGCGGTTGGCGGTGCGCTGGATCCGCAAGCTGAAACGGCAGCACGCAAACGAGGTTGGCGCGCGAGCCGGTAACGCGCGGGCGCTGTGCCGAACACCCGTATCGACCTCTATACATCGGATAAAAAAGAGGGCCGGTGCGAGGACACCGGCCCTTCAGTTACGCATGGGCTTTGGGGTCTGTGGGGCTTACGGTCATCCGACCGTGACAATGCCCATGCGATATCCGCGCTTCGCCATCTTCTTCACGTAGTCTTCGCGCTCGTCCCGAAGCTCGTCGGCGTATTCTTCCCACGCGTCGCGCAGATCTTCGGCATCGCTCGCGCGATTGAGGTCGCTCCGGAGTTCTTTCTGCGCTTCGATAATGTCGATGCGATAATCGAACCACAGCTTGTTCTCGATCCCGGCGATCGGCGAGGTGATGATGCGTTGTTCCTCCTGGCGGGCCAATTGCTCTCCGAAGAGCGTGGGCACGGCCTGCGCGGCCGTAGCGGCAGTCATCGAGAGAGTAGCAAGCGTGAGGTAGGTCCGTTTCATGTTCGATCTCCAGAATGAGTGCTCCGGCGCTTCGTGCAGCCGGTCAGTCAGGAAACGAGCGGGCCAGCCGATCTAATTCAGAAAAAAATGGGAGGCGCGCTAAGCGAACCGAAATTAGTATGGCAGCCGTGGGTTGGATTCTGGATTTATCGTACCCGGAAGCCGGAAATCGGCTGTCGGCCCGAATCTCACACATCGGTGCGGCGAGCGATCGTTTGTGAAATGAGGTCGTGCCCGGAGATATTAGTGCATGGATAGTCGCCACGCTTCCCTGACATGGCTCGTTCCGTTTCCGGAACTACAGGACACGATGGGACATTTTGCTTGCGAAGGGAGTACCATTTGCCAAATTGGTTGCCCTACTGCGGGGAAGCGCCCGGTCGGGATGACTGGTTCGCGCGATGGAATCTTGCGCCCGAACTGCTGCTCGCCCTAGTCGTTTTCGCCGCAGCCATATGGTTATGGCGGGATCGCTTGCGGGTCCAACAGGCGACGGGTGCGCTGGCCGTCCTGGTGTTTCTCTATGTCAGTCCGTTTTGTGCGTTGGGCTCGGCACTGTTTACCGTACGCATTGTGCACGACATTTTGCTCGCCGCGCTGCTCGCGCCGCTTGTGGTTGCCGCACTCCGGCTGGACAGCTTGCGCATTGGCGGTTCGCTATCCGTTTGGACGGCGATCCATGCGCTGAGTTTCTGGCTCTGGCATGCCCCGCCGTTCTACGAAGCGGCAATGAGCAGCGATGCGGCGTTCTGGGCGATGCAAGCCAGCATCACTGGGATTGCAGCGATATGGTGGGCCAAGCTGGTTCGCGCACCAGCGCCGGCGGCAGCGATCGCCTCGCTCGCGACCATGGTCGCGATGGGCCTGCTCGGTGCTTTACTGGCGTTCGCCAGCCGCGCTTTCTACGCGCCACATTGGCTGACCACGCAGGGCTGGGGGCTTTCCCCGCTGGAGGACCAGCAATTGGCGGGGATTATCATGTGGGCTCCGGGCAGCCTGGTGTACCTGCTCGCCGCGCTCGCAATTCTTTATCGAGCCTTGGGCGTCAGGGCCCCGACATGAGGCTGCATCGCCTGATCCGTCAATGGGCCGTCAGCTATACCGAAGAAGGCAAGTATTCGCCCATTGGCGTATGGTTTCACTGGATCATGGCAGGGCTCGTGCTGTTCCAGCTCGGCTCGGGCTGGCTGATGGCGCGCTACCCGGTGGGGGGCAGCAAGCTGGCGACATACGAACTCCACAGTGAACTTGGGTTGTCGATCCTGCTGCTGGCGCTGCTTCGTTTCGCATGGCGACTCTTCATTCCCGATCCGATCAATGATGCGGACAAGCCGGGCTGGCAGAGCGTGGTCGCCCATGCGACCGTAATAGTGTTCTACATGCTGTTCGCGCTGCTGCCCCTGTCTGGCTGGGCGATGTGGTCTGCGATCCAGCCGGTCGAGCCGCTGCGCATTGCGGGCATCGTGGAAATCCCGCCGATGCCGTTCCACACCCTCTCGCCCGAATGGAAATATGAGGTGCTCCGTTGGGCGAGATCGCTGCATGTATGGGGTGTGATCGGCCTTGCACTGCTGGTGCCGATGCATGTCGGCGCGGCGCTAAAGCATCATTTCTGGGACCGCGACGACGTGGTCAGGGGCATATTGCCCGAGATTCCGGACGACGAGACGGCGCCGGACCACCGGCGATATACTCCGCGAGTGGGATGATTTCGTCTTCACGCAGCTTGCTCGCGGCATCGTGCATGACACCCATCGGATCGCCATAACGTTCCCCCGAGCGCCAGCGCCGCAATTGTTCTGCGTGGTAGGCCGCACCCTGGCCGGTCAGCGATGGGATGCCCGTTCCGATCCCTTCGCCATCCGTGCCGTGACACGAAGCGCATGGGGCAAGACCGCGCTCGGGGAGGCCGCGCTGATAGATGGCATGCGCTTGGTCGAGCGCGCAGCGGGCGGAGGAATATGACGGGTCGACATCCGCAACGGCAGGCGGCCTCATCAGCGCGTAATAGGTCGCCACGGCAAGCCGCTCCTCACTGTTCAGACGCGCGGCGAGCCAGCTCATCTGTGGGTGGCTGCGCTGCCCGTCGGCGTAGTGTCCCAGCTGGCTGACCATGTAGCCCGGATCGAGCCCGGCGATACGCGGCACCATCGCGCCATCGCCTTCGCCGTTCAGGCCATGACAGGTGTGGCAGGCGGCCTGCGGTCCGGCATCGCCGCCGGACAGCGCGAGCAGCTCTCCGCTATCGTCGAACGGATCCGAAATCGGCGCGGGGCTACATGACGAGATTGCGACGGCGAGCACCAGCAAGGTGGTGAAAGCAGAATAAGCTGGGCGCAAACGCATCGTTCGTGGGAACGAAGCGGACGCTCGCCCGGTTCCCTTTGGGATGGGGCGAGACAAACAGTGCGAACGAGGGGGGCGGATATCGATGGCGATGATCGCGCTCCTCGCCTGTACTTTGCTGACCGCGTGCAAGGACCCGGTACAGACACGGCAGGAACCGACCGACGATTCCCAGATGCGCGGCCTCGCAGCGATAGAGCGCGCAGGCTGCGGGTCTTGCCACGAAATCCCCGGTCTCGATTGGCCCAAGGGGCGGCTCGGCCCCTCGCTCGAAGGGTTCGACGACGTGGGTCTGATCGCCGGAGAACTGCCCAACCGACCCGATGTGCTGGCAGCTTTCATCCGCAATGCGCCCGAAGTGAAGCCTGGCTCCACCATGCCCCCGATGCCTCTGAGCCAAGAGGAAGCCGAAGATATCGCCGCCTATCTTTATGGTATCGACCGTGATTGAGGCTCGTCATGCTTGATGCGCTGTGGGGCTGGCCGCCGCCCGTGCTCGATCCTGCAGGCCCTTTCTCCGCGCAGGTGACCACGCTGGCCTGGGCGCTGTTCGGACTGGGCGCGGTCGTCACCGTGGTCATCGTGGCCGCGCTATGGGCGGCGATCAAAGGACCGTCGAAATGGAAGCAGGCTTTGGGCGGGGAGCGGGCAATCTGGATCGGCGGCATCGCCTTTCCTGGCGTCGTGCTAACGGCCTTGCTGGTCTGGGGCCTGACCCTGACCGCAAGCCTGACCGAGCCTATTCGCGGCGACGAGATGCGCATTCGCGTCACTGGCGAAATGTGGTGGTTCCGGGTGCAATATCTCGATCCCGACGGGAATGTCGTGATGCAGGACGCAAACGAGATCCACATCCCGGTGGACACACCTGTGGTGCTCGAACTCGAAAGTGCCGATGTGATCCACAGCTTCTGGGTGCCGCACCTCTCCGGCAAGAAGGACATGATACCCGGTCGCCGGACATTCCTGCGGATCGAAGCGGATCGTGCAGGCGAATTCGGCGGCGTGTGCGCCGAATATTGCGGCGGACAGCACGCGCTGATGGGCTTCGTCGCGATCGCTTATGAGCCGGCCGACTGGGTACGCTGGCGCGATGCCCGACTGGCGCGGCTTGCCTCAGGCGTTCAACCTTCCGCAGCCGTGGCGCGGTCGACTACGACGGGGGGGCGCTCTGCCGCTGCGTCGCAAGGACGCGCACTGTTCATGGATACCGGCTGTGCCGCCTGCCACCGGGTCGCGGGCACGGAGGCGAACGGCCTCGCGGGGCCGGACCTGACCCATGTCGGATCGCGGCGTAGCCTTGGTGCGGGCATCCTGCCCAACCATCGCGGCACGATGATCGGCTGGATCGGCGACAGCCAGTCGATCAAGCCGGGCAACCGCATGCCGAGCTATGACCGGCTGAGCGCCGAAGAACTTGAAGCCATCGCGATCTGGCTCGAGTTGCAGGAATGAAATCCGAAACCGGCTTCGACCATTCGCTGTATGAGCGCTTCCCGACCGAGAAGCGCCCGGACAGCGAAGTCGAGGAACTGACCGAAATCTGGAAAGCCCCCAAGGGATGGGGGCGGTTGACCGCAGTCAACAATAACTATGTCGGCTTCTGGTACGTCGCGACCGCTTTCGGGTTCTTCCTCGCGGCGGGCATCCTGGCTCTGGGCATGCGCATCCAGCTTGCCGCGCCGATGCAGGATTTCCTGGGCGCCGACACATACAACCAGTTCTTCACCATGCACGGCACGGTGATGATGTTCCTGTTCGCGGTGCCGATGGTGGAGGCGATCGGCATCATGCTGCTGCCGCAAATGCTGGCCGCGCGAGACCTGCCGTTTCCGCGCCTCTCTGCCTTCGCGTTCTGGGCCTATTTCGTCGGCGGGACGATGTTCTTCCTTTCGCTGTTCGTTGGGCTCGCCCCCGATGGCGGGTGGTTCATGTATCCCCCGCTTACCAGCATCGCGTTCAGTCCCGGAATCAACACGGATTTCTGGCTGCTGGGGATCGGCTTCATCGAAATATCGGCCATCGCCGGGGCGATCGAAATCATCGTCGGCGTCATGCGCACGCGCGCGCCGGGGATGACGCTGGATCGGATGCCGATGTTCGCCTGGGCGATGCTGGTCTTTGCGGTGATGATCGTTGTCGCGTTCCCCAGCGTCATCCTGTGCACCATGCTGCTGGAGATCGAGCGCGCGTTCAACTGGCCGTTCTTCGATCCGTTGCGCGGCGGCGACCCGATGCTGTGGCAGCACTTGTTCTGGTTCTTCGGCCACCCGGAAGTCTACATCATCTTCATCCCGGCCGCCGGGCTGATGAGCATGATGGTCGCGGTTGCCGCGCGTACCGAGCTGGTAGGCTTCCGGCTCAACGTGCTGGCGCTGGTAGCGACGGGATTCATCAGCTTCGGCGTGTGGGCCCACCACATGTTCGCCACCGATATGCCGCGCCTTTCCGCCGGCTATTTCTCGGCCGCGAGCATGGCGGTGAGCCTGCCTGCCGGCATCCAGGTCTTCTGCTGGATCGCCACGCTGGCGAGTGGCAAGATCAGGTGGAACACGCCGGCGCTGTTCGTGGTCGGCAGCGTGCTTATCTTCACCATGGGCGGGCTGACAGGGGTGATGGTGGGCATGGTGCCATTCGACTGGCAGGCGCACGACACCTATTTCATCGTCGCGCACCTGCATTACGTGCTGATGGGCGGGATGGTGTTCCCGATGTTCGCCGCATTCTACCACTGGCACGGGATGACGAGCAGCAGGGCCCTGTCCGAAAAGGTCGGCAAGTGGGTATTCTGGCTGATGTTTGCCGGGCTGCACATCACCTTCTTCCCGATGCACCTGACCGGGCTGATGGGGTTGCCACGACGGGTTTACACCTATCCCTCGGGCCGCGATTTCGATCTCCTCAACCTGATCTCCACCATCGGTGCATTCATACTGGCAGCGGGCATCCTGCTGTTCGTCATCGATTGCATCCGGAGGTTTCGGTTCACCGTCGATGACGATGCGGGCAATATCTACGGCGGCGGTACGCTGGAGTGGCTGCCGACCGGGCTCTATTCTACCCGGTCGATCCCGCTGGTTACCTCGCGAGAGCCCTTGTGGAATCGACCCGAGATTTCGAAGGAGGTGGAAGAGGGCCGCTATTTCCTGCCCAATTCGCCGACGGGGCAGCGCGAAACTCTGATCACCTCGCCGATCCTGGCCGAGCCGCAATATATCCAGCTGATGCCCGGCCCGTCACCCTGGCCCTTGTCGGCGGCCGTGTTCACCGCGCTGTTTTTTCTGTCGCTGACCGTGCAGGGCTATGCCTTTGCCGTGTTCTGCGGCATCGTCGCAGTGGTCAGCACCCTGCGCTGGCTGTGGGACACCGACCGTCCGGTGGAACAGCAAAGCGCCAACATCGGCGCAGGGATCGAAGTGCCGATTGCGATCACCGGGCCCAAGAGCCACAGCTGGTGGGCGCTCAATGTGCTGATGGTGGTAATCGGCATGATCGGCTTCATGGCGGTGTTCGCTTACCTGTACCTCTACGGGATCAGTCCCGAAGTCTGGAGCGCACCGCCACCGCTGCGCGAGACCGCGCTGATCGTGGGGCTGGAAGCGCTGGCCCTTCTGGCGGCATGGGGTGGCAGACGTATGCTCGCGACGCGCGAAGGCAAGCTGGCGCGGGATCTGCCTTGGGTGTTCGAGGCGACGGCGGCGGCGCTCCTTGTGGGCGCTCTCTATCTCGACATCACGGGCTGGCTCGGGACCGGGCTCTCACCGACTGCCAGCGGCATGGGCGCGAGCGTCTTCATGCTCGCCGTGCTGCAGGCCCAGGTGGTCACCGTCGCGGTCATCATGGCGGCCTATCTCGCCTTCCGCGAAGCGCGCGGGATCATGACCACGCCGACCAATGTGACGATGGACGTGGTCGCGCGCTTCATTTCCTACTGCGCTCTGCAGGGCATGGCCTTCACGATCATCCCGCGGGTGTTTCCCGGTGGGTGAGGATGCCGGAGCGGAAGGCGGCCAGCCGATCGACAGGCCTTCCATCTACCGAACGCTCGTGCTCGCTTTCGCGGTGTGGGCGCTGCATTTCATGATCGCCTATGGTGCGGTGCTGGTCTTCCCGGGGCAGGCGATCGCACGCTGGATCGCGGTTGCCGCTGGCATTGTCGCATGCGCGGGTTTGCTATTCTGGGCGCGCCGTCTGCCCCGCGCTTCACTCGCCTTCGGTGCGATCGGTCTGGCGGTGGCCGCCATCATCCTTGGCACTTTCCCCGCCATTGTGGGTTAGAGGAGCTGAGGAGAAGCGCAAGATGGAGCGAACAGCGGACAGGACATCACTGCACTGGCGATCTTTCGCGAACCCGCTCCACGCAATTCTGCTGGCCTTCCCGGTCGCGCTCTACCCTTCCGCATTGCTGTCCGACATCACGTATCTCAACACCGCAGAGGTCCAGTGGAGCAATTTTTCCTCCTGGCTCATCGCAGGGGCGGACTGCTTTGCAGGCCTGGTCCTTGCCTGGGCTTTGCTCAGCCTTTTCTTCGGTCGTTTGAGAAATGCCGGTGGCATCGGCCTGATCTATCTGGGTAGCGTCGCCGCAATGTTCGTTCTGGGCGTGATCAACGCCTTCCAGCATGCGCGCGACGGCTGGCACTCGGTCGGTACGTTCGGACTGGCGCTCTCGGTCCTGTGCACGCTGCTGGCCTTCGTAGCCGCATACCTCGCCCACAGCACACGCATGGCGGAGCAAGCGACATGAGCCGCCTTGCTACTCTCGCGCTGCCGCTCGCGCTGGTCCTCGGTGCATGTCAGGCCGGGAGCGATCCCGATGTCGACGAGACGGGCACGGGCCCGGACCTGCCCGAACAGAGCGACACGCTGTTTCCGGCCATGACCATTCCGACGCCGGAAGGGTGGGATGGGGAACTGCCCACAGTCCCCGAAGGCTTCACGGTCAGCGCCATAGCGCAGGACCTGAAAATCCCGCGCCAGACTCTGGTCTTGCCCAATGGAGATATCCTGGTCGCGGAAGGATCGGGCGGCAAAGCGCCCAAGCTGCGCCCGAAGGATGTGATCGCAGGCTGGATAAAGAGTCGCGGTAAAAGTTCGGTCGAGGGTGGTGATCGTATTACCCTCCTGCGCGACGACGATGGCGACGGGCAGACCGATCTGCAGACGACCTTCATCGAGGGGCTGGACGCGCCTTATGGCCTCGCCTTCGTGGACGGCACGCTCTACGTCGCCAACCAGGGCAACCTTGTCAGCTTCCCCTATACAGAAGGGGCGACCAGCCTTCCCGGACCGGGGACCGAACTCACCAAGCTCCCCGCCAAGATCAACCACCACTGGACCAAGGCGCTGACCGCCAGCCCCGACGGATCCAAGCTCTATGTCGGCATCGGCTCTAACAGCAATGTCGGCGAACGCGGGATGGACGTGGAAGAAGATCGTGCGGTGGTCTGGGAGATCGATAGGGAAACCGGCGCCAGCCGCATTTTCGCTTCCGGTATCCGCAACCCTACCGCGCTCGCCTTCAATCCATGGACCGATGGCTTGTGGGCCGTGGTCAACGAACGGGACGAACTGGGCCCCCAGCTGGTGCCCGATTACCTGACATCGGTGAGGGATGGCGGCTTCTATGGCTGGCCCTATAGTTATTACGGGCAAACCATCGATCCGAGGATTAAGCCCGCGCGCCCCGATCTGGTCCGCACCGCGATTGTCCCGGACTATGCGCTTGGGGCGCATGTCGCAGCGCTGGGAGTCGATTTTACCACTGAGGACGGCCTTGGCGGACGGTTCAGGGAGGGCGCGTTCGTTGGCATGCACGGCAGCTGGAACCGTTCCGATCCCTCTGGCTACAAGGTGGTGTTCGTGCCGTTTAGCAATGGTCGACCCACGGGCGAACCGATCGACCTGCTCACCGGCTTCTTGAAAGATGGCCATGCCCGCGGTCGCCCCGTCGGCGTGACCTACGATCCCGAGCGCCGTGTGCTGCTGGTGGCAGACGACGTATCGAACACCGTCTGGCGGATCGCTCGCCGCAGCGCGCCGCGCACCAATCCGCCGCCGCCGCGGGTCGCGGACTAGGCCAAAAGTTTGCTGTGTCTTACACCTGTTCGAAACCATGGATGATGGATCGCGAAGCGGCCCGGAAACTCCGTGGTTTCGACGCGCTTCGTAGAGCAATCGCCAGTCGCGCTTGCGCACATGGCTGAGTCAATCGGCCTAGGCACGGTTCTGCTCCTCACCCTGCTCCCGGCATTGGGTAGCCTGGCGGGAATGGCGCTTGCCGAATGGCGTAAGCCGTCATCTGGAGTTACCGGCGGCGCGCTCCACATGGCGGCCGGGGTCGGGCTTGCGGTGGCGGCGACCGAGCTGTTACCGCGAGCGCAAGAGCTCGTCGCCATCTGGCTGGTCGCATTTGCGTTCGTAATCGGAGGAGGCGTTTCGGTTGCGATCGCGGCGGTGGCACAGCGCATTCGCGGCAGCAAGGATGGAGCGGAGGAACGGGGCTGGGGGGCGCACACCGCGATCACGCTGGACCTCTTCACCGACGGGCTGATGACGGGCGGGGGCGCTGCTGTGGCTGGCCCGCTCGGAATACTCCTCGCGACGTCGCAAATTATCGGAAACCTGCCCGGTGGCTTCGCGATCACCGCAGCGTTTCGGGATAGCCGGGTCAAGCCGCGTGCCCGATTGCTGGCTGCACTCGCCTATTTTGTGGCTCCCTTGATCGGTGGGCTGGTCGGGTATGTCCTACTCAACGGCGCGGGCGAACTTGCGAAAGGCGCGGTACTGGCTGTTTTTGCCGGCATACTGCTGACAGCGACAATTGAGGATTTGCTCCCTGAAGCTGATGCGCCCGACACACCGCGGCACCTGTCGAGCCCAGCATTTGCGGTCGGGTTCGCCGTCCTTCTGTTGATGTCGGCGTGCATAGGGGCGTGATGGACGGACCAAATTCGGCCAATGGCGAATCGGAAGTGCATTCGGTCGGCAGCATCCTGGACCGGTTGAGCGCGCTTGCCGAAAGGCACGATCGGGTCACGATCGGAGATGTCCTCGATACGATTGGAGATCGCTCCTACGGGCCTGCGCTGCTAATACCGGCGCTTATCGAAATCAGCCCGATCGGCGGCATTCCCGCAGTGCCCACCTTTCTAGCCGTCATCGTCGCAATCACTGCAATCCAGCTGGCGTTGGACAAGGAGCATCTATGGCTGCCCGGCTGGCTCCAGCGCCGATCTGTCGGCGGCGAGCGAATGCACGAGGCGATCGGAAAGCTGGATGGCGTGGCACGGGTCATGGACAAGTGGTTTCATGGCAGGATGGATCGCTTCGTGCGTGCGCCCGTTGCGCGCAGCGCCGCATTGCTGATCCTGATCCTTTGCCTTTCTGTTCCGATCCTGGAATTCATTCCCTTCGCGAGCACGATCCCGATGGCCGCGATAGCTGCGTTCGGGCTTGCGCTGCTGCTGCGCGACGGCCTCCTCATGCTGATTGCCATCTCGTTCGGGGCGGCCGCTGGGGTGGCAGGCATCTTCTTTGCCATTGATTGGCTGTCAGCTGGGTGAGCGCACGATATCGATGGTGTCGAAGCCAATCGTTCCAGCAGCGCCACTAATGGGAAGCAATATTGGTCACACTTCGCATGTCTGCGATCTTCGCGAATACCACCGTTGGATAATGGCGGGGAGTGAAAGAAGCGGTACGAACTCTCCGGCAGGCGCGCGACCGCGCGCCGGACCGCCTTGTCGAGGGCATGATCCCGCATTGCTTCCGGGTGAAGTGCCGCGAGATCGAAAGAATGGCGGAGACGGAGGGATTCGAACCCTCGATACCCCGCTAGAGGTATGGCTCCTTAGCAGGGAGCTGGTTTCAGCCACTCACCCACGTCTCCGCACGCGCCCGACCGCAGTGGCTGCGGCGCGAGAGCGGCGCGCTATAACCAGCAGAGCACGTGCGCACAAGAGGCGCGAAGGCGGCGCGTAAACTTCGTGCTGCACGACTCGTCTCGGCGCGTTTTCGATTCGGTTCACCGCCTTCGCTCTTGATGCGCGAGGTTCATGCGATTCAGTCTATCGCCGGGATCGTCCATAAACTTTTTGCGAAGGAGCGACCGTCATGGCTCGCACTCTCAGCATCCACCGGTTCGCTGCCCTGTTCGTCGCGATGTTCGCCATGCTGGCGACACCGATCGCGGCGCAAACACTCGAAACGATCGACCCGAACCAGCAGATCGACGGGGATCTGATGGAAAATCCGGGCGAGCCTTCGGTCTACGGCACACCGCAGCAGCCCGCACAACCTGCCGAGGAGCCGCAATCGCAGGTTTCGACCTGGACCGACCTGTCGCCCCAGAGCGATCAGGTGGCACCCGCCCCGGTGGAAACCGATTCCTACGCCTATGCCGCAGAGCCGACCGTACCGGCCGCGGAAAGCGCCGACACATGGCGCGATGACGACCTGATCGGCGCCGCGCAGGGCTTCTTCGGGGACAATGCGGAAGGTATCGCCCGCATGATCGAGAAGGTGCTGGCCGATCAGGGCACGCCCAATGGCTATATCGTCGGTCGCGAGGCGGGCGGCGCCTTCTTTATCGGTGCGCGCTACGGTTCGGGCACGCTGTATCACAAGGTCGAGGGGCAGATGCCCGTTTACTGGACCGGCCCGTCGATCGGCTTCGATGTCGGCGCGAATGGCGGCAAGACCTTCGTGCTGGTCTACAACCTGTTCGATACCGAGGAACTGTACGAGCGTTTCCCGGCGGGCGAGGGGCAGGCCTACCTCGTCGGCGGTGTCACCGCGAGCTACCTGCGCAAGGGCGACACCGTGCTGATCCCGATCCGCATGGGTGCGGGGCTGCGGCTGGGCGTCAACGCGGGCTACATGAAATTCTCCAAGAAGCAGCGCTGGTTACCGTTCTGAGCGGCGCCTGGCGGATATTATCGGTTGCGGTTGCGCCCCTGCGATAGCATGGGGCGGGCATGCTCGATCGCCTGCAAGACACTCCGCCCGACGCGCTGCTCGCGCTGATCTCTGCCTTTGCCGCCGACGAGCGGGACGACAAGATCGATCTTGGCGTTGGGGTCTACCGCACGGATGATGGCGCAACGCCCGTGTTCGAGGCGATCAAGGCCGCCGAACAGCGGTTGTGGGAAGAGCAGGACTCCAAGAGCTATCTCGGCCCCGAAGGCGACAAGGGCTTCGTGAAGGCGATCATGCCGATCCTCTTCGGCGACGATACCGGCATGAATGGCCGTATCGACGGGTTGCAGACCCCGGGCGGTACCGGTGCGGTGCGGCTCGCGATGGCGCTGGCTGCCAGGGCAGGCATCACGCGCGTGCATGTGGGCACGCCCAGCTGGCCCAACCATATCCCGATCATCGAGGATGTCGGCCTTGAGGCCGTTACCTTCGCGCATGCGAAGCTGGACGGCAGTGCCGATGGCGATGCGGTGCTCGACCTGATCCGCAATGGCGTAGAGGGCGATGCGGTGCTGCTGCACGCTTGCTGCCACAACCCCAGCGGGATCGATTACACGGATGACCAGTGGGGCCAGATCGCGGATGCGCTGGCGGACAGCCCCGTGCTGCCGATCATCGACAGTGCCTATCAGGGGCTGGGCCACGGGTTGGAAGAAGACTCAGCAGGCTTGCGCAAGGTTTTGGCCAGGGTCCCCAACGCGCTGATCGCCTACAGCTGCGACAAGAACTTCGGGCTCTACCGCGACCGCGTAGGCGCCTTCTACGCCAAGGTTGCGGAGCCGGGCATGCTGAGTGCCGCCATGTCGAACGCGGCGGCACTGGCACGTGCCAACTGGTCGATGCCGCCCGATCATGGCGGTGCGGCGGTGCGGATAGTGTTGCGCGATGAGGACCTGCGCCAGAAATGGCTGGCCGAACTCGACCGGATGCGGGAGCGTCTGCGCTGGGTTCGCGCGCATCTGGCTGCTGCCGATAACAAGGTGGAAGGCGTACCGCTCGCGCATCTGGAAGAGCAGAATGGCCTCTTCGCGATGCTGCCGCTGAGCAAGGAGCAGATCGGCAAGCTGCGGGAAGACCACGCGGTTTACATGGCCGGTTCCGGGCGCATCAATATCGCCGGGTTGACCCGGGGCAATATCGACAAGTTCATCGCCGCGCTGGCGGACGTTACCCAGAGCACTGCGGGCTGACATGGACCGGCAGCCCGTTCTTGAAGGGGAACGGACCCTGCTGCGGCCACTGACAGAGGATGATTGGGACGCGCTCTATGCCGTCGCGTCCGACCCGATGGTGTGGGAACAGCACCCCATGCATGATCGCTGGCGCGAGCCGGTGTTCCGTGCATTCTTCGAGGATGCGCTGGCGAAGGGCGGTGCGCTGGCAATCATCGACAAGGACAAGGGCGAGATCATCGGGTCGTCGCGCTTCCAGGCGCTGATGGATGCCGATGAGGACCCGGAGGAGCAGAGCTCGGTAGAGATCGGCTGGACATTCCTTGCCCCGCGATATTGGGGGAAGAGCGTCAACCGGGAGATGAAGCGGCTGATGCTGGCGCACGCCTTCCAGAGTGTGGAACGGGTCGATTTTCGCGTGGGAGAGGCCAATTGGCGCAGCCGCAATGCGCTGGAGAATATCGGCGCGCAGAAAACCCGGCGCACCGAGCTTGCCAAGTACGAAGGCAAGCGCGTGCTGCACCTGGTCTATGCGATTACGCGAGATGAGTTTGCAAACGGGCCGCTGTCCTACAGCGATCAGGGCGGCTAGGCTCCGGGCCGCTCTTTCACAGCGTCGATATCCCTTGGGAACTGCAAGATCGGGGCGGGAGGATTTCTCCCCTTAGACACTGTGTCAGGTGTGTCAGGGCCGGGAGGTATCGGCTCGAATCGAAGCGCGATTGCCCGACTGACGTCGCCGTGTCGAAGTGCTATCACACGTGAAGTACACAGGAGAGGCCAGCATGCCGCGCAAGGCAATCGGCGACTACGAGTTCGCCAAAATCTACCCGATGTATGTCCAGAAGGCGGAGCGTAAGGGTCGCACCAAGGCCGAGCTCGACACCGTCATCCAGTGGCTGACGGGTTACGACGATGCCGGGATGGCTGACCAGATCGAGCGCGCGACCACGCTGGAGACGTTCTTCGACGAAGCGCCGCAGATCCATCCGCACGTCGACGAGATCAAGGGCGTGGTGTGCGGCATCCGGGTGGAAGAGATCGAAGATCCGCTGACCCAGAAGATCCGCTGGATGGACAAGCTGGTCGACGAACTCGCCCGCGGCAAGAAGATGGAGTCTATCCTGCGCTAATGCGCGCTCAGGCCTTCACGGCGAGACCCTGCATCCGCTTGAGGTAGCGCGCGAGGACATCGATCTCGAGGTTCACGTGGCTGCCAGCCTCTAGCGTGCCGAGCGTCGTCACTTCGCCCGTGTGCGGGATGATGTTCAGCGTGAAGGTGCAGCTGCCGTCCGAAAGGTCGTCCACCGCGTTTACCGTCAGCGACACGCCGTCGACGGTGATCGATCCCTTGGGCGCGATGAAGGGTGCGAACTCTGCCGGAGCGCGGATGGCGAGCCGGGTCGAGCCGCCTTCCTCGCTCGCCGACACGACCTCGCCTACACAGTCGACGTGGCCCGTGACGATGTGCCCGCCCAGTTCGTCGCCCACCTTCAGCGCGCGTTCGAGGTTGAGGCGGCGCCCTTCCTGCCACTGCCCGGGGGCGGAGCGCGAAACGGTTTCGCCCGAGATGTCGACCGCGAACCATGCGTCGCCCGGCTGCCCGCCACGCTCGACCACGGTCAGGCACACGCCCGAACATGCGATCGAAGCGCCGATGGCGATGCCTGCCGGGTCATACGGGCAGGCAATCGTCGCGCGCAGGTCGCCGCGCTGCTCTGCGGCGGTGATCGTGCCGATCGCTGTGACGATTCCGGTGAACATTCAGCCTCCCGTGCGGGTTCGTACAAAGGCCTCGTAGGTATCGGGGCCGAGCATGCGCTGTTCGACCCGCTGCCAGCGATCATGCGCCTGTGCAAGCTCTGGCAGGCCGATATCGCGCACAGCAGGCATGCCGCCGCCGATGACGATGGGCGCGCGGTAGATCTCCAGCCGGTCGACAAGGTCGGCGGCGAGGAAGCTTGCGGCGGTCTGTGCGCCGCCTTCGATGTAAAGGTACTGCGCCGGTATCTGCGCGATGTCTGCCGGAGCGGCGATGGATTGCGCTCCATCGATAGGCTGCGATGTGAGCACCCAGCGCATCGGGCTGCGCTGCTCAAGTCCCGGCAGTCGCACATCGAGGCGTGGCGTGTCTGCGCGCCAGGTTCCACCGCCAACGAGGATGGCATCGGCCAGGGCGCGGCGCGAATGGACGTGCGCGCGCGCCGCCTCGCCGGTGATCCACTGGCTGGAGCCTTCGGCATCCGCGATGCACCCGTCGAGCGACATGGCCAGCTTGAGCGTCACATGCGGGCGGCTGGAAGCGGCGCGAGTGAGATAACCTGCAAGGCTGGCGGCGCTGGCCGGGCAATCGGCCAGCTCGGCCGCTATGCCCGCTGTGCGCAGGCGCTCCATCCCCCTTCCGGCAGTACGCTGGTCGGGGTCGCTCTGGCCCACGATCACGCGGGCAGGGGCTGCGGCGACCAGCAGGTCGGAACATGCGGGGCCTCGCGGTGACTCATGCGCGCAAGGTTCGAGAGTAACGTAGATGTCGGCACCGCGTGCCGCATCGCCGGCGTCCGCCAGCGCTGCGGCTTCGGCATGGGGGCGGCCGCCATCCCGCGTCCAGCCGCGTGCCACGACGCGACCGTCCTTGACGATCAGGCAACCGACGGAGGGGTTGGGGTAGCTGTGCGGGCGCCCACGCAAGGCCAGCCGTGCGGCAGCAGCCAGCCAGCGTGCGTCAGTCGGCAGGCTGGTCAACCGATCCGCCCGTCGCCGCTTCGATACGTTCCTGTTGTGCCGCCTCTTCCCGGGCGCGTTCCTCGGCGATTTCGGCTTCCATCTTGTCGGTGTCGATCCCGGTCGCCTGCCCGAGCGCACGATACATCTCGCGCCGCTTCTCTATCCGTGCCTCCTCCAGCCGCTGGCGCGCCTCCTTACGCTCCTGGTTCTCGATGTTCGAGGCGACGATTTCAGCATCGCTGCGATCGGGCGCGAAGGAGGTGATGTACACGATGTCGGGCTTGGGCGGCGGCGGATAGACGCGTTCTTGCGTGAAGGGATAGAGTACCAGCCCGGTCAGGGCGAATGACGCAGCCAGGATCGGCCAGCGATAGGGCTGGGGACGTTTCAGTTCGGTCCACAGGTCGCCAAAACCGCCGGCGACGTCGTATTTCGGGCTGATGCGCATCGCTGCAACATAGGGCGTGAAGCGCGGCCCCGCCAGTGGGGATGCGCCGGGCGTCAGCCGAAGGCGCTGAAAAGGCTTGGTCCGTTCGCCTTCAGCCAGCGCTCCGCGTCCGGCAGGTCGTCTTCGAACAGGTCCGCCAGCAGGGCATGGAATCGCGGCGAATGGTCGAAATGCACGCGATGCGCGGTCTCGTGCGCGACGACCGAGCGGCGGACGTGATCGGGCGCCTGCACCAGCCGCCAATTGAGGCGCACGGTGCCGCACGACGAGCAACTGCCCCACCGCCTGCGTGCGCTGCTGAGCGCGAAGTCGGGCGTCTCCAGCCCCGCGCGCGCTGAGTAGAAGGCGAGATCGTCGGCAAACAGGCTTCGCGCTTCGCCTTGCAGCCAGCGCTTGAGGCGGGGGGTCAGGCCGTCTCGAGGCCCGCCGAGCCCGATGGCGGCTCCGCGCAGCACGACCTTGCGTGGGCGGTCTTCCTGCCAGTCAATCGCCAGATCGTGCCCGCGAAACGCAATCGTGCCCCCCGGTCGCGGTTCGGCGCGTTGTGGGCGCCTGGCCCGCTGCGCATCGAGCCAGCCTGCGCGCGACTGGGCGAACCGGATCGCCTCGCGCGTCGATCCCCAGCGTGGCATGGTGATCCGCGCGCTCTGCCCGTCATCGGCCAGGCGCAGTGTCATACGCGTGGCGCGAGGGTGCCGCACAATGTGCAGGGGAAGCTCAATATCGGCCAATTGCACCGAAGGGTCGGCCGGATCGCGCAGCCAGTCGATCATCCTTCCCACTCGACAATATGGTGTTCGAGCGGCCCTGCCTTCGTTTCCGAGATCACCCGACCGGCCACACCTGCGCCTTTGCGGTGCACATCGTCGCGCGATCCGGTGAGAAGGTAGTGCCACCGGGGCAGGCGGCGCCCTTCGGCGCGGCGGCGATAGGCGCAGGTTTCGGGTAGCCACGGCAGCTTGTCGACCAGCGAGCGGGTCAGCCGCAGGCAATCGGGCACGTACGTCTTGCGGTTGGCATAGTCGCGGCAGCGGGCGGTCTCGCAATCGAGCAGGCGACAGGCGACGTTGGTCTCGGCAATTTCGCCGGTGTCGTCGTCTTCCAGCTTGTGCAGGCAGCAGCGTCCGCATCCATCGCACAGCGCTTCCCACTCGGCCTGGTTGAGTTCGGCCAGCGGGCGCTCCCAGAAGCGCTCCCTCAATTCACCCATTTGTCGAGTTCGGCGGCGACAGCATCGGCGCCCTCGTCGGTCGGGAGGGTCGCAATAGGCTGGCCATCGGGTCCGAAAAGGTAGGTGACGCTGGTATGATCGACGAGGTAGCCGCCGCCCGCCCCGGGTTCACCGATCCGGTAGTAGGACTTGAAGTCGTCCACCACCTTGTCGAGTTGCTCTTTCGTCCCCGTCATGCCGATCAGTCGCGGATGGAACTGGTCGGTGAATTCGGTCAGCACCTCCGGCGTGTCGCGCTGGGGATCGACACTGATGAAAAGCGGCTGGACCTTCTCCCCACGATCTGGCGATGCGGCCTCGAACTGCTTCAGCCCCGCCATCGCGCGTCCGGTGTCGACCGGGCAGACATCGGGGCAGAAGGTATAACCGAAATACAGTGTGCGGTATTTGCCGTCGAAATCGTCCCACGACACAGGCTCGCCATCCTCGCCGGTCAGCGTGAAATCGCCGCCGATTGCGGCGCCTTCGAGCGGGGGCGCAGCGGGGGCTTCCTCTGCACCGGAGCATGCGGCAAGGCCCAGCGCCAAAGGTGCAAGGCATGCGATCGATTTCGGAAGTCTGTTCATGGCAATCGGGTTCAGCGTCTGCTAACTGTGTATCGAAGAATGAGCCTCGCCATACAGCAATTAGGGGCTTTGACAGGAGTGTTTAAGGTGTCGCCGGTGGTTTTCCGCAATTGGGCCCGAATGGGCATTCTCTCGCTCGCCGCGCTGAGCAGCATCGCCGTCGCTCAGCTCGGCGGATTTTCGGACGGGTACAAGTTCCTGAAAGCGGTGCGGGAGCGTGACGCGACGATAGTTTCGGACATGGTGGAAGAACCGGGCGCGAGTTCGCTGATCAACACGCGTGACCAGTCCAATGGCGAGACGGCATTGCACATTGTGGCACAGCGTCGCGATACCGCGTGGATCCGGTTCCTGTCGGGCAATGGCGCGAATCCGAATATCGCCAACAAGGACGGCGTGACTCCGTTGATGATCTCCGCGCGTCTCGGCCATATCGAGGGTGTGATCGCCTTTCTGGAAGCGGGCGCGCGCATCGATCCGATCACCGCTACTGGCGAAACTCCGCTGATCTTCGCCGTGCACAAGCGCGACATAGCGCTGGTGCGGGTGTTGCTCGCCAATGGTGCGAACCCCGATCGCACGGACAATTCGGGGCGGTCTGCGCGCGATTACGTTGCGCTGATCGGCGAACGCCGGCTGTCGGACGAATTCACTTCCGCCGACGAAAAGCGCGAAGAGGAATCCACCACGCAATACGGGCCGAGCTTCTAGCCAATGATCGACAATGCCGCCGACCTCACGCTTGACGAATTGCGGCTCGCGCTGGCTCCGGCCATCGCCGATTCCGCTATTTTCGACGGGTGGACCGAAGCCGCGCTGATCTCGGCTGCCGAAATGGAAGGCGTGGAACCCGCGCTGGCGAAGCTGGCGTTCAAGGGCAATGGACAATCTCGCGCGATGGCGATGGTGACCGCGTGGATCGAAGCGACCGACGCTGCCATGGCCCGCGATCTTCCGCCCGATGTGCTGGCGACACGCAAGATTCGCGAAAGGATCCGCGACCTCGTGCAGTACCGGCTGGATGCGGTGGCAGGTCAGGAAGAGGCCATGCGCCGCGCACTGGCGGTCGGGGCCATGCCGCAGAACGTGCGGTCCGCGTTCCGCCGTGCGTGGAAGAGCGCCGACATAATGTGGCGCCTCGCGGGCGATACCGCGACCGATTACAACCACTACACCAAGCGCGCGATCCTCGCATCGCTCTATACGTCCACGCTGCTGGTGTGGATCGACGACGAGAGTGACGACAAGGCTGAAACCCGCGCGTTTCTCGATCGGCGTATCGACAACGTGATGCAGTTCGAAAAGGCGAAGGCGCAGTTTCTTGGCGGGGCTGATCGCGAACACTTCAGCCCGGTTCGGTTGCTGGGCCGCTTGCGTTACCCGGCCGAATAGTCCCGCGCGGGTATTGATAATCAGTTGCATGTCGTAGTGCGCTTTGTCACAAGCCGCGCGATGACGCTCGACAGCCTCCAGCCCGGAAAAGGTGCGGTGATTGCCGCGATCGATTGGGGCGTGCTGCCGCCCGCAGATGCCAAGCGCATGCGTGCGCTCGGCTTCGAAGAGGGGGTTGAGGTGCGCATGGCGCATCACGGAGTGTTTGGCGGTCGCGACCCGCTGGCGATCACGATCGGCCGAATGACTATCGCGCTGCGCAAGGTGCAGGCTGCGGCAATCTCTCTCAAGGCAGGCTGATCGTGGCAGAGACTTTCCGGGTCGCGCTGCTCGGCAACCCGAATGCGGGCAAGAGCGCACTCTTCAACAAGTTGACCGGCGCGCGGCAGAAGATCGCGAACTATCCGGGTGTGACAGTGGAACGGGTCGCGGGCCTGCTCGCACTTCCCGACGGGACACAGGCGGAAGTGATCGACCTGCCCGGCGCCTACGCTTTCGATGCCTCCAGCCCGGACGAGGATGTGACCCGGCAGGTCGTACATGGCGAGTTTCCCGGTGAGGCTGAGCCGGACGTGTTGGTGCTGGTGCTCGACGCGGGAAACCTCGAACAGCATCTTGTCTTCGCGCAGGAAGTGCTCGCGATCGGCAAGCCCACCATCGTCGCGCTGAACATGGTCGACATGGCGGAGCGGGACGGGCTGAAGCTCGATGTCGAGGCGCTGTCGCAAGCGCTCGGCGTGCCGGTGGTAGAGACGGTTGCGGTGCGGCGGCGAGGGCTGGACGAGATCAGGGCGGCTATTGCCTCGGCGCGTGCGGAAATCGGCACATCTGTCGACCGCCCCCGGATGGATGCGACCGAGAGGCGGCTGGAGGCACGCACGATTGCGAAAGCGGTCGTCTACCAGACCTCCGCCGCGCGCCGCATTGGCGACCGGGTGGACAGCGTGCTCCTCAATCCCTGGATCGGTCCGCTGATCCTGCTGGTGCTGCTGTTCGTCATCTTCCAGGCCGTGTTCGCATGGGCCGCGCCGCTGACCGATGCGCTCGACGGCGGGGCGGGGGCGCTCGGCGCGTGGGTGGAAGGCGCGATGCCGGCCAGCTTCCTGCGCGACCTGCTGACCGAAGGGATCATCGCAGGCGTCGGATCGGTCGTCGTGTTCCTGCCGCAGATCGTCATCCTGTTCCTGTTCATCCTGATCATGGAGGCGACCGGCTACATGGCGCGCGCCGCCTTCCTGATGGACCGGTTGATGGCGGGGGTGGGCCTGTCGGGCCGCAGCTTCATTCCGCTCCTCTCAAGCTTCGCCTGCGCCATTCCCGGGATCATGGCGACGCGCAGCATTGCCGACCCGAAGGACCGGCTGACCACGATCCTTATCGCGCCGCTGATGACCTGTTCGGCGCGCTTGCCGGTCTATGCCGTCATCATCGCGGCGTTCATTCCAGCGCGCGATGTCGCGCCGGGGATTGGCCTGCAGGGCCTTGTGATGTTCTGCCTCTACCTTGCCGGTATCGTCGCGGCGCTGATCGTGGCGCTCGCGCTGCGCGGCACGCTGACGAGGGGCGAAGCGACCGGCTTCATCATGGAACTGCCCCGCTACCAGCTACCGAGCGTGGGCGATATCTTGATAGGCCTGTGGCAGCGCGCGTGGGTATTCCTGCGCCGCGCGGGGACGATCATCTTCTCCGCCACGGTAATCCTGTGGCTGCTACTCAGTTTCCCGCAGGCCGAGCCGGGTGAGAGCCAGCTCGATGCATCCTTCGCCGGGCAGATTTCCACCGGGCTCAACGTCGTCCTCGAACCGATCGGCTTCAACCGCGAGATCAGCCTTGCGCTAATCCCGGCGATGGCCGCGCGCGAGGTGGCAGTCGCCTCGCTCGCCACGACCTACGCCATCGATGCGGAGGACGAGGAGGCCGAAGCCGAAGGGCTCGCCAGCACGCTGTCTCAACGCTGGAGCCTGCCGACCGCGCTCGCCTTCCTCGCGTGGTTCGTCTTCGCGCCGCAATGCCTGTCGACCATTGCGGTGACCCGGCGAGAGACCAATGGCTGGAAATGGCCGCTCTTCATGCTCGGCTACCTGTTCGCATTGGCCTACGTGTTCGCCGGGATCACCTACTGGAGCGCGGTGGCGCTGGGCCTGTAGCGAGCCTGTTCACATCGGCGCTTTCTTGACTCGCCCCGGTGCGCCCCATTCGATAGGTCGTTCCCAACAGACACGAAGGGATACGAATCATGGCGGGCAGCCTCAACAAGGTCATGCTGATCGGCAATCTGGGTGCAGACCCGGAAATCCGCAGCTTCCAGAACGGCGGCAAGGTGGCCAACCTGCGCATCGCGACCAGCGAGCAGTGGAAGGACCGCAACACCGGCGAACGGCAGGAGCGGACCGAGTGGCACTCCGTCGCGATCTTCTCCGAAGGCCTCGTCAATGTGGTCGAGCGGTTCCTGAAGAAGGGCAGCAAGGTCTACATCGAAGGCAAGCTGCAGACCCGCAAGTGGCAGGATCAGAACGGGCAGGATCGCTATAGCACCGAGGTGGTGCTGCGCGGGTTCGACGGCACGCTGACAATGCTCGACGGTGCGCAGGGCGGCGGCGGTGGCGGCGGCCAGCGCGGTGGTGGCTACGGCGGCGGTTCGGGTGGCGGCTCCGGTGGCGACCAGGGCGGCTGGAACCAGGTTGGCGGCGGCTCGTCCGGCGCAAGCTCGGGTGGCGGCGCCAACTACGACGATCTGGAAGACGATATCCCGTTCTAGGTCGGGCCGTTCTGAGCCGGGATAGAAGTCGTTGGCGGCGACAGGCCCCTGACACACCTGACACAGTGTCTAAGAGTGAAAGACCGCCCTGCTTGAAGTGGGGCGGTTTTTTTATGCGACGACCTCAAAGAGCGGCGCGCATCATGCCGCACGCCGACCGTGTAGGACAGCGTAATCGGTTCTCGCCCGCGCGGCGACCGGTTGCGTCACGTTCCGCCACGCCATACATTCAGGCCGAGCAAAGAAGGAATTGTGCCGTGAACACCAGGATCAGCAACGCGAACCG
This sequence comes from Alteriqipengyuania sp., assembly GCF_964222115.1. Taxonomy (NCBI): domain Bacteria; kingdom Pseudomonadati; phylum Pseudomonadota; class Alphaproteobacteria; order Sphingomonadales; family Erythrobacteraceae; genus Alteriqipengyuania; species Alteriqipengyuania sp. The sequence continues at coordinate 15,419 of NZ_CAXQBM010000023.1, read as the reverse complement.
CCTTGTCTCGATCTCTGTAACGGTACCTTATGCCTCCCTTCCTCACACTCGATTCCGTATCCGCCCGCACGCCTGACGGCCGCCCGCTCTTCCATGACCTGACCCTGTCGATCGCTACCGAGCGCGTCGGCCTCGTCGGGCGTAACGGTTCGGGCAAGTCGACCCTGTTGAACATGATCGCAGGGGCGGCACCGCCTGCGGCCGGCACTATCCACGCTTCAGGCACGCCCGGTATGCTGCAGCAGGACCTGCCGCCAGAGTTCACGATTGCCCGCGCGCTGGGCGTGGAGGATCGTGTCGCGACGCTGCGCCGCGTGCTGGCAGGCGAGGGCATGCCGGACGATCTCGCCCACGCGGACTGGTCTCTTGAAGAGCGGATCGAGGCTGCGCTCGTAACCGTCGGATTGCCCGCCATGCCGCTGGACCGGCGGATCGGTACCCTGTCAGGCGGAGAGAGGACCGGCATTGGTATTGCTCGCGTCCGCTTGGAAGCACCCGACCTTCTCCTGCTGGACGAGCCGACCAATAACCTCGATGCGGTCGGACGCGAGGTTGTTGCGGCGCTTGTCCGGGATTGGCGAGGCGGCGTGCTGGTCGCCAGCCATGATCGCGCGCTGCTCGAAAATATGGATCGGATCGTCGAGCTGACGCCTGTCGGTGTCCGCAGCTTTGGCGGCGGATGGTCCGCCTTCGAAGGCGCGCGGGATTCCGAGCGGCAGCGTGTCCTCGAAGAGAGCGAGCGCGCCGATGCTGTGTTTCGCTCAGCGCGACATGCGGCGCAGCAACGGCGCGAGGTGAAGGCACGGCGCGACAAGGCGGGCAGAGCGGTGGCCGCAAAAAGATCGGAACCGAAGATGGTGCTCGACGCGCGGGCCGAGCGTGCTGAGCACACCGATGGACGCGATCAAGCGACGAGCGACCGGCAGATCGCCGAAGCGGCGAAACGCAGGGAAGAGGCGCAAGCCCAAGTCGAAATCGTGACCCCGCTCACGATCGACATGCCCGCCAGCGGTCTGCCCTCCGGGGCGAGGGTGCTCACGCTGGACCGGGTGGAAGCGGTTGTCGGAAACCGTCGGCTGGGCCCGTGGACCTTGCGGATCGACGGGCCGGAGCGCGTTGTGCTGACCGGGCCCAATGGTGCGGGCAAGACGACGCTTCTGCGGATTGCAGCGGGTCTGCTCGATCCTGTCGCGGGCGAGGCGTACCGGGCGGAGGAGCGGATCGCGATGCTCGACCAGCACCTCACGGTCCTGGATGCGCAGGCGAGCATCCTTGATAATCTGCGGGCCCATCACCCCGAGCTGGATAAGGAAAGCGCCCATGCGCAGTGCGCGCGCTTTGCGTTTCGCAATCGCGATGCGCTGCGCACAGTTGGCACGCTGTCTGGCGGCGAGCGCTTGCGGGCAGCGCTGGCGGTGACGCTGGCAGGCGCGACGCCAACCTGGCTGCTGATCCTGGATGAACCGACCAACCATCTCGACATCGAATCTCTCGAAGTGCTGGAAGACGGCTTGCGAGGTTTCGACGGAGCGCTTCTTGTGGTGAGCCACGATGCGGCTTTCCTGGAGCGCATCGGTATCGAGAGGCACTTTGCAGTGTGACTCCCGCAGAGATCTAACCCTTCTTGAGCGCGGCTCCCAGCGCTTCTGCCAATGGCCCGGAAGGCGCATCGTCGCTGACGATACCCGCCTTCTTGCGCGCGGCGTCTGCATTCGGGCCCTCCGCATAGGGATCGATCGCCAGCGCCAGGCTTTGCGCGACCGCTTCGCCCAGATCGAAGGTCTCTCCGGCATATTCGATTTCGTCGAGATCGCTGTGATCGAGCTCTATCTCGATCTCTCCGTCCTTCTGGAGCGCGGGATGGATGGAGCCTTCGGGGACGAAGCGCACCCCGATATCCTCCTCGATATGCACGGGGAAATCCTCGCCCGAGACAACGCAGGCCTGCACGATGTCGGCCACGAGCGTCCCTTGGGCATCGATCCGGTCGCCTTTGCGGTCGAGCGACACCTGTGCCGACAGCCGATCGACCGACGTGATCGCGAATCTTTTCGCCAGTGCCAAGCGCTCGGCATCGCTGGCCTCCAGCGCTACCGGATGGCCGACGATCTGCCGCAAGGAGATCGGCCGCGGAAACTCGGGAGCGGGCACAGCTTCGCTCATCGTGCGATTGCTCCGCCCCGCAGCATCTCGAAATCGGTCCGGGCGAGGTCGCCATGCAGCGCTCGCAGGCCCTCGGCCATCCGCGCGGGAGCGTGCTCGTCTTCCGTGAGGTGCATATTGCGCGAGACAACCTCTGCCAGCAGTGCGTCTTCGGGCGATGCCAGTGCATCGCGCAGGCTGCCTGCCCGGCCGCCCAGCGTGGCCATCATCCGGCCCATCATCTTGCCCACCGTGGGATCGCCAATACCGGCTTCGCGCATCTGGCCTTCCATGTCTTCCACGAACAGCTCGGTCAGGCGGGCTGCCGCGGGGACCCCATCCTCCACCGTTTCCATCCGCAGCATCGCGAGGGCCGTCACCATCGAGACCATGTCGAACCGCCCGTCCAGCGTATCGGCGGCCCCGCGCTGCGCATACCAGTGCTCTTCGCGCGCGATGCCCACCAGCGCGTGCCACAGCGGCCGCCACGCTTCGCGGGGATCCTCGCGGGTGCCGAGCAGGCGATTGAGGAGGGACATCGGGCTATTTCCTTCATTCAGCAGCAATTCAAGCGGTGTCGCCACATCTGCCCCGGCGCCCGATCACAAGGTACTGGTGCCGGTGCCATTGCGCGGGAGCGGGCGAGGTCGTAAGGCTCGCGCCACGATATAGCGTATGCGACCTTTCACGGAAGGGCGCGCACCGAATTTGCGAAGAAGGTTTGAAAGTTTATGCGGATCGTGAAGGCTATCGCACCGGTGGTTCTGCTGGGGCTGGCAGTGTCTGCAGGCGGATGTTCATCGATCCGCGAATCGCGCGGCTACGTTATCGACACCCGCCTGTTCAGCCTGGTGCAGCCGGGCATCGACAACCAGCAATCGGTGCAGGCGACGCTGGGTCGGCCGACATTCTCCAGCCAGTTCGGGCCGGAAACCTGGTATTACGTATCCAGCATCACCGCGCGCAAACCTTTCGTCCGCCCGCGGATCGAAAGCCACACCGTGCTCGCGGTCAGCTTCGATGCGTCGGGCAATGTGGTCGCCGCAGACCAGAAGGGCATCGACGACGTGGTCTACCTGCGCCCCGATGGCGACCAGACGCCGACCCTGGGCCGCGAACGCGGTTTCCTGGAAGATCTGTTCGGCAATATCGGCACGGTCGGCGCTCCGGGTGCCGGTGGAACGGGCGGGGGCGGCTAAGGTCTGCGCTCGGCAGCGCTTGATAGCGCGCTGCTACGCCCCATATCGCGCCACATGAGCGATCACGCGGCTAGCCACGGCCTTCAACAGTGGCATGGTACCACCATCATCGGCGTCAAGCGGGGCGGCACAACCGTGCTCGCGGGCGACGGGCAGGTTTCCATGGGCAACACGGTAATGAAGCCCAATGCGAAGAAGGTCCGCCGGATCGGTGAGAACGGCCATGTCATCGCCGGGTTTGCCGGCGCGACGGCCGATGCCTTCACTCTTTTCGACCGGCTGGAAAAGAAGCTGGAGCAGTATTCCGGACAGTTGACCCGCGCTGCAGTGGAGCTGTCCAAGGACTGGCGCATGGACAAGTACCTGCGCAATCTCGAAGCCCTGATGCTGGTGGCGGACAAGGACGTGCTGCTGGTGTTGACCGGCAATGGCGACGTGCTGGAGCCCGAAGGCGGAATTGCCGCGATCGGTTCGGGCGGCAATTACGCGCTCGCCGCTGCCCGCGCGCTCTCCGATTACGAGGAAGACCCGGAAAAGATCGCCCGCCGCGCAATGGCTGTGGCGGCCGAGGTTTGCGTCTTCACCAATGACCAGGTGACGGTCGAAACGGTTTAGGATTGCCCCGCCCGTTCGTGTCGAGCGAAGTCGAGACACGATGGCGCGGGCGGTTCTCGACTTCGCTCGAACCGAACGGATAGGTTTCAAAAGCACATCATGGAAAATCTGACCCCAAAGGCGATTGTCGCCTCCCTCGACGAGCACATTATCGGCCAGAAGGATGCCAAGCGCGCGGTTGCCGTGGCGCTGCGCAACCGCTGGCGCCGGCAGCGATTGGGGCCGGACCTGCGCGACGAGGTGACGCCCAAGAATATCCTGATGATCGGCCCGACCGGCTGCGGGAAGACCGAGATTTCGCGGCGCCTGGCCCGCCTCGCCGAAGCGCCCTTCGTGAAAGTGGAGGCGACCAAGTTCACCGAGGTCGGCTATGTCGGTCGCGATGTCGAACAGATTGCGCGCGACCTGGTGGAGGAGGCGATCCGGCTGGAGAAGGACCGTCGGCGCGAGGCGGTGCGCGAATCTGCCAGCGAAGCTGCGATGGAACGGCTGCTCGATGCGCTGGTAGGCGACAGCGCCTCCGAAGCGACCCGCCAGAGTTTCCGCGAGCGGATCGTCGACAATTCGATGAACGAGGTCGAAGTCGAGATCGAACTGCAGGACCAGCCGGCGACCACGATGGATATTCCCGGCATGGGCGGCAATGTCGGCATGATCGACCTGTCGGACATGTTCGGCAAGGCGATGGGCAAGAAGCCCACCAGCCGCCGCAAGCTGCGCGTTCCCGATGCGTGGGACCGCCTCGTCGACGAGGAAGCCGAAAAGCGCATGGACCAGGACGATGTGGCGCGCGTCGCGCTCCAGAATGCGGAGACCAACGGGATCGTCTTCCTCGACGAGATCGACAAGATTGCAGTGTCCGATGTGCGCGGGGGCTCGGTCAGCCGCGAAGGCGTGCAGCGCGACCTGCTGCCGCTGATCGAGGGCACCACCGTGGCGACCAAGCACGGGCCGATGAAGACCGACCATGTGCTGTTCATCGCGAGCGGCGCGTTCCATGTCTCCAAACCGTCCGACATGCTGCCCGAACTGCAGGGCCGGCTGCCGATCCGGGTCGAGCTGCGCGCGCTGACCGAGGAGGATTTCGTGCGGATTCTTTCGGAAACGCGCGCCAACCTCGTCCAGCAATATACAGCGCTGATCGGGACCGAGAAGGTCACGCTCGACTTCACCGACGAAGCCGTGCGCGAGGTTGCCAAGATCGCCGCACGGGTGAACGAGGCGGTCGAGAACATCGGCGCGCGGCGCCTGCAGACCGTGATGGAACGGCTGCTGGAGGAAATCAGCTTCGAGGCCGAAGAGCACGAGGGCGAAACGATCACCATCGACGCTGCCTATGTGCGCGAACGGCTCGAAACGCTCTCGCGCGATACGGACCTGAGCAAGTATATCCTGTGACCGGGGAGGATTCCTCTGCGGGCCAGCACATCCTGTTCGTCAGGATCACTTCGGACCTTGGGCAGGAAGAGCTGATCCGCCGCATGTCGGAACGCTTCGGCTCATTCGATGACGTGCACGGCCTCGTGGAAAAGCGGTTCGGTCTGGACGAGGAAACCGGCGATATCTGCGGGGCCTATGTCTTCGAGGACAGGCCCTCGCTCGACGCCTATCTCTCGTCACCGCTCGCTAAGGCGATTGCGCAGACTTACGAGGCGAGCGAGGTTCGCCGCGAAGTCTATGCCAATCTTCACTCGGTAACCGGAACCGGCTGAACGCTTACGGATGCGGCGCCAGCCCGATTTCCACGCCGGTGCGGTCGGTCACGCCGTGGCGGTCCACCAGATCGGCGCTCGCTTCGTTGAGCCCCACCACCTGCACGCTGCGGCCATGCATCCGCATCCTTTCGACCACCTTGTCGAGCGCGCCGAGGGCCGAGATGTCCCAGAAGTGTGCCTTGGTCACATCGATTATGACGTGGTCGGCGGGATCGGGGCGCAGGCTTTCCGGTCCCAGCGCCGCTTCGAAGCGGGCCACGCTGCCGAAAAAGATCTCTCCACGCGCGGTATAGGTCGCGGTCTCGCCTTCCTTCGTGCGCGTGACCTCGAACATGTGCATCACCTTCTGGACGAAGAAGATGCCCGACAGCAGCACGCCCACCAGCACTCCGATGGCGAGGTTGTGCGTGGCGACCACCACCGCGACAGTAACGAACATCACCATCGAGCTTTGCCACGGGTGCACGCGCAGGTTGGGGATCGAGTTCCAGCTGAACGTGCCGATGCTGACCATGATCATGATCGCGACCAGCGCGGGCATCGGCACCTGGCCCACGATGCCGCCGAGCACGCTGAGCAGGATCAAGAGTGCAAAGCCTGCCACGAAGGTGGAAAGGCGTCCGCGCCCACCGGAGGTGACGTTGATGACCGACTGGCCGATCATCGCACAGCCACCCATGCCGCCAAATAGCGCGGCGACGATGTTGGCCACGCCTTGCCCTGCGCTTTCGCGGCGCTTGTCGCTGCCCGTGTGGGTCATGTCGTCCACGATCTGCGCGGTCAGCAACGATTCGAGCAGTCCGACCGCAGCCATGGTAAGCGAGTACGGCGCAATGATGGTGAGCGTCTCCCACGTCAGCGGCACGTCGGGCAGCATGAAGAAGGGTAGGCCCTGCGGCAGCTCGCCCATGTCGGATACGGTATTGACCGGCGAGCCGAGCCACAGGGAGAGGCAGGTCAACACCACGATGGCGACCAGCGGGCTGGGGATCGCGGTGGTCAGCCTGGGGACGAGGTAGATCATTGCGAGGCCTGCAGCGACCATCGCGTAGGTCAGCCAGGTCACGCCTTCGTTGTTCGGGTTCAGCTCGGGCAGCTGGGCCATGAAGATCAGGATTGCGAGCGCGTTGACGAAGCCGGTGATGACGCTACGGCTGACGAATTGCATCAGCAGGTTGAGCTTCAGCAGGGCGGCGATGCCCTGGAAGATGCCCATCAGGATGGTCGCGGCGAAGATATATTCGACCCCGTGATCGCGGACCAGCGGCACTACCACCACGGCGACGGCAGCGGTAGCGGCCGAGATCATGCCCGGTCGCCCGCCGGTGAAGGCGATCACCATCGCAATCGCGACCGAGGCATAGAGGCCTACACGCGGATCGACGCCCGCGATGATCGAGAAGCCGATCGCTTCCGGGATCAGTGCCAGCGCGACGACGATGCCCGCGAGCACATCGGCGCGGACATTGCCGAACCATTCGCTTTTCCAGCGGGCGATTTTGCTTGCGTGCATGGCTGCGCCGGTCGGGGCGGTCATAGGTTTGCTTCCAGTCTTTCAGCGTGAGCGGTGCCCCGTGCACCATGCTGCGCTGCAGCACAACCCGCAGGGCATGTCAGGTGGGCGTTTCGCTCTGCTCGGCCTGCTGGCGCGCCCACATTTCTGCGTAAAGGCCATCGCGGCGAAGCAGGTCTGCGTGGCGACCCTGTTCGGCAAGCTTGCCATTATCGAGCACGAGGATGCGGTCCGCATCGGCAATTGTCGACAGGCGGTGTGCGATGGCCAGTGTGGTCCGTCCGCGTGCCACGCGGTTCAGCGTGCCAAGGATTTCCTGCTCGGTTCGCGAATCCAGCGCGCTGGTCGCTTCGTCGAGGATCACGATAGGCGGGTCTTTCAGCAGCGTGCGCGCAATGGCGACCCGCTGCTTCTCTCCGCCCGACAGTTTCAGTCCGCGTTCGCCCACCTGCGTGTCGAAGCCTTCGGGCAGGGCATCGATGAAGGGCAGGATGGCGGCACCTTGCGCAGCTTCGCGGATATCCGCTTCATCGGCTCCCGCGCGACCATAGGCGATATTATAACCGATGCTGTCGTTGAACAGCACGCTATCCTGCGGGACGATGCCGATTTGGGCACGCAGGGTTTCCTGTGTCACACGCGCAATATCCTGCCCGTCGATCAGGATGCGGCCCGCTTGCGGATCGTAGAACCGGAACAGCAACCGCGCGATGGTGCTCTTGCCCGCACCCTACGGGCCGACCAGTGCCACGGTTTCTCCTGCAGCGATCTCGAAATCGAGCCCGTGGAGGATCTGGCGATCCTCGTCATAGCCGAAATGGACATTGTCGAAGGTGATGGATGGCTGCGCGATATGCAGGGCAGGTGCGCCGGGCATGTCCTCCACCTCGACATCGGCATCGATCAGCCGGAACATCGCGGCCATGTCGATCAGGCCCTGCCGGATCGTGCGGTAGACGAAGCCCAGCATGTCGAGCGGACGGAAGAGCTGCACGAGGTAGGTGTTCACGAACACGAGGTCGCCCGTGGTGAGGTCGCCGCGGCTCCAGCCCCACACGGTGTAGGCCATCGCGCCGCCCATCAGCAGGTTCATGATCAGCGCCTGCGCAATGTTCAGCAGGCCGAGCGAGGAATCGGACTTGATCGCCGCCTCGGAATATTGCCGCGCGGCCTTGGCGTAGCGTTCGTGCTCGCGCGCCTCGGCGCCGAAATATTTGACCGTCTCGTAGTTCAGCAGCGAATCGACCGCGCGGGCCAGCGCGTGCCCGTCGAGATCGTTCATCTCGCGCCGCAGCTTGGTGCGCCATTCGGTGATGACTTGCGTGACGATGATGTAGGCGACCACGGTCACTGCGGTTGCGGCCACTAGGCCGAGCCCGAAATTGAGGTAGAAGATCACCGCCACCGCGATCAGTTCGATCAGGGTGGGGGCGATGTTGAACAGCAGGAAATAGAGCATCGTATCGATGCTCTTGATCCCGCGCTCGACCGTCTTGGTGACCTCGCCCGTGCGGCGCGAAAGGTGGAAGCGTAGCGAGAGCTGGTGCAGCCGTCGGAACACGTCTTCGGCAAACTGCCGGGTGGCGTCCTGGCCTACGCGCTCGAACACCATGTTGCGGATATTGTCGAAGGCGACGCTGGCGAAGCGTCCCGCCGCGTAGGCGACCACGAAGGAGATCGCGACCATGGCCGCCGTGTTGGCGGGCGTGGTCATCGAGTCGACTGCGGCGCGATAGGCGTATGGCAGGGCGAGGGTGGTGCCCTTTGCGACCAACACCAGGACCAGCGCGGCCAGGATGCGCAGGCGCAGGTCCGTCCGGTTCTTCGGCCACAGGTAGGGCAGGAACCTTCGCAGCGTATGCCAGCCCTCGGGCTGGCCCCGTTTATCGTCCTTTATGTTGCCTGCCGCCGGTCCCATCGCGGGCCAGCATGTGGTCACGCCAGTTCGTTAGCACAAGCGCTTGCGAGAGATCGGCCTTTTGCAGATCGGCCCGCTAAAGGTCGGTCGTATAGCTCCGTCGCCGGTCGAGTATCGTGGGCACCTGACGGCGCATGATATCGTCGGGCACGTCGAACAGCACGGATTCGCGCACGAAGTCGATCGCGATGCGGTCCAGCTGGCGCAGGTTGCCCACGCCCAGCAGCATCGCGGGCTCGTCGGTAAAGCCGAGTTCCGAAAAAGCGGGGCTGTCGATATAGGCGATCGGCAGGTTGCCGAGGCTAAGCCGCCCCAGGCTGACCTGCCGGGCGATCGACACCCGGCCGAGATAGCGCGTGCCGAGCACGTCGATACCCATGACCCGTCCACGCTCGCGCCGCCCCAGCCGGTCGAGCAGCGCGGCGTTGCCGATCGATATCTGCGAGCCCGTGTCGATGATCACGGCGGTGCGAACCCCGTCGATCTCGGCATTCGTGATGATCATCTGCCCCTTCAGGCGCCGCGCGCGAACGACGATATCGAAACGCCCATCGGGCTTGTCGTCCCTCGCATTGGCGACATCCATCCGACCGCGACGGAAATCGATCAGCACGCGCAGGTCCTGCAACGCATCGAGGCCGAGTATCCCGTCCACTCCAAGGTGGTCGAATCCCAGCATCGGCGCGTCCATCGGCGGGATGGTCTGGTTGGCGAAGCCAAGCTGTGGGAGCCTGACGGTCGACACCTGCTCCATGCTGGCGGTGCTGACAATCGTGACCCGGCCACTTTGCGGAATGGCGAGTCGCTGCGCCAGCCGGTCGCTCACCACGGTGCCTTGCGATCCAGTATCGATCAGGAACGGGTAGGTCCCGTTCTCACCGATGCGTACAGGCACGGTCAGCCGGTCATTGCCGTCTCCGCTCAGGCGGACACGTGCGATTTCGGGCACGGGTTCCGCCGCTGGTGCTGCAAGGCTGTCCGCACGAGTCTCGGGAAGAACTTCGGCCACCGGGGGAGCGTCGATCTCGACCTGTTTGGCTTGCGGCGGCGCTTGCGCCGAGATCAGCGTGAGGGAAGTGGCAGCGAATGCCAGTTTCGCGAAGTGCCTGAAAGCCATACCGCGGTCCTCTCTCTTTTTATGAGAGGGGTTATACCACTTGCCGCCGGTTCCTCCAAAAAAGCCCGCTGTTGCGTGAGGCCTAAGCGGCGGGGACGGGCGGTGCCTGTCGCTTGATGACCAGTCGCACGATCTCGACCAGCATATCGCGTCGCAGGGTATAGATGATCGAGAAATAGGCACAGGCGCCCGTGGTCACGAGGATTGCCAGTTCGAGCGGTGGCGCAAGACCGGGCAGCGCTGTAGCAACGCCGCGCACGACCAGCGTCATGCCGCAGGCCGCACCAAGCCCCGGAGTGATAGCGGCGATCAGTCCGCGCAGGTCAATGCGCAAGGCCCGGCCACCCATCGCCAGTGCGACAAGGGGGAGCGCGGGGCTGGCGAGGACCCATGCCTTTGCCAGTCCCATCGCCCCGCCGGAAAGGCCGAACAGGAATGCGCCGATCAGGATGACGGCGACGACAGCGCTGGTCTTGGCCGAAAGGTCGGGCCGGTCGATGGCATTGAAGGCGGGAGAGAACAGGATGTAGACCGTAAACGCGGGCATCGCGAGCGCAAGCAGCGAGACGATTGGCGCCATCTCGCCCCACTTCGGGCCGAAGGCTGTCAGCACCAGCGGCTCGGCTGCGGCATGCATGCCGAGGAAGATCGGGCTCACCACCAGCATGATCAGCCGCACCGCCTTCAGGAATGCGCGCGCCAGCACCTCGCGATCGGACTGCAGTCGCGCGAAGCTGGGGAAGGCGACATCGTTCAGCGGCGGGATGAACCGCGCGGTCACAATAGTGACGAGGAAGATCGCCTCCGCATAGAGGCCGACCTGGTGTGCGCCAAGCCTATTGCCAGCCAAAAAGATGTCGGCCTGCGTCGCAATGGTCCAGCAGAAGTGGCTCGCGAGCACCCATGATCCATAGGTGAAGAGGTGCTTGCTCCCACGAAAGTCGAAGCTGGGCCAGTCGAGGCAGCGTGCAGCAAAGGTCAGGCCGATGGCGCGGGTCCAGAACAGCGCGATGGGTGCCCAGACGAGCGACCAGACGCCCATGCCCGCCAGCGCGCAGGTGAGCGCGACGGCGGCAGATACCAGCGCAGCCACCACATTGACCATCGCGGGCTTTTTGAAATCCAGTTCGCGCATCAGCAGCACTTCGGGCATCGCGACGAACGGCACGGAGAGGAACAGCAGCACCTGCACGCGCAGCAGGTCCTCCACCATTGGCTGGTGGTAATATTCTGCCGCGATGGGCGCGAGTGCGTATTGGGTCGCGGCGAGGATGCAGTTGACCAGGATCAGCATGCCGAATGTCTGGCGGATCAGCTGGCGGTCGATCGTCTCGCGCTGGATCAACGCGCTCGCGAACCCGTATCCGTTGAGGAACGACAGGAAGGTGATGACCACCTGCCCCATCGCGAACAGGCCGTAGTCGCCCGGATCGAGGATGCGCACCACGGCGAGCGTCACGCTCCATGTGATAACCTGCGCGATGATCTGGCTGCCCGATCGCCATGCGATGGCCGAGCGGACACTATCGACGAAGCTCATGCGCCCGCTCCCGCTGTCTGGGGCTGGTGCCCAAGCGGGCCCATGCCACGGAAAGTGGCAGGCGCGAATCGCTGGGGCGACACGTCACCCTTGGCATAGTGGCGATCATTGGCCTCGCGCCGCCATCTCAGCATGGGCGCGGCCAGCGCCGGCAAGACGCGCCAGACAAGGAAGGAGGTTTGCCACACCGGGCTGCGCAGATCGGACGAATGGCTGCGCAATTCCTCAAGAGCCGGTCCGGTTGCTCCGCCCTCTACGCGGGCGATTGCCTCCAGTCTCGCAATCTGCCGTTCGGTCTGGGCCAGCATGCGTTCGGCGACACGGCCTTCCTCCCGATCACTCAGCAGCGCCATCGCCTTTCTATAGGCGTGGGCATTACCGTACAGGATCTTCAGCTCGCTCCATGAGGCCGAGCCGGGCCGGATACGATATTGTCCCAGCGGCTCGTCCAGGTAACGCGCATCCCCGTGGTCGATCATCAGCCGCACCCAGAAGTCGAAATCTTCCGAATGGCTCATCGTAGGATCGAATCCTCCCACGCGCGCCCAGTCGTCGCGCCGAAACATCGATCCGATATAGACATCGAAGCTGCGGTCGAGAACGGCCGCGAGTGTCGCGGCGCCCGCCCTGCCATTGTTCTGCGCGAAGCTTTCCCCTTCGGGAATCGCACCGAAGAGGCGTGCGTTGCAGGTCACGAGCGCTGAGCCCGCATGGCTCTCGATTTCGGCAGTCATCTGCTCGAGGTAGTCCGGATAGTATAGGTCGTCGCCGTCCAGCAGCGCGACGAGCGGAGCACGCGCAGACTGGATCGCCGCATTTCGTGCTGCGCTGACCCCGTGGTTGTCGGTGCGAATCATCCGGATGCGCGAATCGACAAGGAAGGGCTCGACAGCTCCAGCCACGTCGTCCGGCGCGCCGTCGTCGATCACCACACATTCCCAATTGCGGAAAGTCTGCGACTGGACCGATGAAAGAGCATCGCCAACCAAGTGCGCGACACCGAAGGCGGGCACGATCACGGCCACACGCGGGCGCGCATGCGGATCGCGCCGATCGGGCCGGTTGGCTGCGGGGAAGGGCGAGGGTGCACTCATTATCGCGAATGCCTTACCCGCAACGGGGTAAAGATAGGTTTGCCATGATCGGCGATTCCGGTGCGA
>NZ_CAXQBM010000022.1:0-142079 GCF_964222115.1 Alteriqipengyuania sp. | reverse complement strand
TCCCGATTACGCGGCGTTGAAGGAAGAACTGGCGAAGGCCCAGCCGGGTACTAAGCGCCACAAGCTGGTGCAGGCGAATATGGACCGCTGGCGGTGGCTGCCGCGCGACCTGGGCGGCCAGTACCTCATCACCAACGTGCCCGAATACCAGCTGCGCCTGACGGTGAACGACAAGATCATGCGCACCTATCGCACGATCGTGGGCAAGCCGGGCCGCACGGCGACACCCCAGCTGGCGGAAAGCGTCGAAGGCGTAATCCTCAACCCGACATGGACGGTGCCTCAGTCGATCGTGAAGGGTGAAGGGCTGGGCGCGCGTGTGCTCGGCAATCCCGCTTGGGCTCGATCCAAGGGTTACAAGGCGACGCGCGGCGCCAATGGCTATGTATCCGTCGTGCAGGGCCCCGGAGAGGGCAATGCGCTGGGCCGGATGAAGCTCGACATGCCCAACCGGCACGCGATCTTCTTCCACGATACGCCCTCGCGCAACCTGTTCAGCCAGTCGAGCCGGGCGCTCAGCCATGGCTGCATCCGCACCGAACGGGCGACCGAACTGGCGCTGACGCTCGCGATCCTGCAGGCCGGGCTGACGGCTGACGAAGGCGTCGAGATGCTGGCGAGCGGCGAATATACGCGCGTGCCTTTCACCAAGAAGATGCCCGCCTACATCACCTATTTCACCATGGCGACGAACATCGACGGGAAGATGTCGACCTTCGGCGATATTTATGGCCGCGATGGCGCCGTGCTTGCGGCGTTCCAGGCGCCGCGCAAGGCCAATCGCAGCCGGGTCACGGATGAGGAAATCATCGAAATCGTCGACGATCCGCGCGATCTCGCCTGACCTATCCGGTCAGGCGAGGTCCGCGTCCTCGTCGCGAAACCGGATCAGGAAGTGGCGGTACAGCAGTGCTGTTGCTATTGCTGCGCCGATAGCATTGGCTGAAAACCATGCATCTTCGGGTGCCAGCTCCGTCGGAATGGAGAGCAGGTAAAACACCGCCCCGATCGCCGTAAAAGGGCGATCGGGATGCTCGCGAGAAGCCTGATATGGCGGCCGAGCAACCAGGCGACCGGCATTCCGAACAGCACCAGCAGGGCCGCGACGAAGGCGAAAACCGGCAGTGTGAATACCACCAGCGTACCGACCACGGTCACCAGCGTCGTGGCGAGCGAGAGCAGGATCAGGAACGGGTCGGCCCATAGCGCCTGCACGAATTCGCCGAAGGATTGCGCTTCCGGTGCCGCCCTTGGGACGGAGACGAGCACTGCGAAGTGCGCCCCCAGCACCAGACAGATGGCAATGCTTGCAAAAGCGGCCGTAGGGACGATGGCCTGAAGGGGCGTCCAGACTTCGCCGCGCTCAAAGCTCGGCCGATAAGACATCGCCCTAGTAAACGCCCGGGTTTGCCTGGCTGAAGGTGTCGGGCCGTGGCTGGCGCAGGATGTGATAGCCCTCTTCGGGCTCACCGACGATGGCCGTAGGCGGGTAGGCGCGGGTCCCGTCTTCGTTCAGCCCCAGCGCTTCGGCATAGAGCAGCCGTCCGCCCGACAGGTGCAGCAGCGCAATCTTGAACTGCTCCTCGCCCAGCGCGAAACAGCCATTGGACCGGCCAAGACGCCCCCATTGGTCGATATGCGAGGGCTCGGCGTAGCTCGCCCGGTGCATCACGATATAGCGTTCCAGCGCGCGGCTATTGGTCGAATCGAGCCCGCCCAGCCGCACCGAGGTGCCGAATTTCCCGACATACCATTCCCACGTAATGTAGGCGCCGCGGCTGGTCGCGTTCGAGCCTTCGACGTTGGAAAACATGTTGAGCCAGCCATCATGTTCCGGGTCGGAGCCCATTCCGTGGCTGACGTGGAAGCTCTTCACCTCCTGCCGGTCCAGATTCACGAAATGGAACCGGCGCTGCGCGGAATGCACGCCGAAATCGGCGATCCCGACGATATCCTTGCGCCAGATGACCTCGCCCGCCTTGTCCAGCTCGCGCTTGGCGATGGCGAACAGCTCTCTGTCTCGCGGGCTGCCGGCCATGGGCTGCGCGAAGACGCGCGCGGGCAAGGCGGCGGCAGCGCCGAGGGCAACTCCGGTGCCGAGCCCGGTCTTGATAAGATCGCGACGCTTCATGTGTGGACAGTGCTATAGACCAGCTTAATGAATGCTTGAAGCCAATTCATGAGATTGCCTTGGGGAGGTTCCAGGATGCGACAGTTTGCCCTGCTGGGGGTCATGAGCCTTGCGGCCTGTTCCACGCCCGCACCGGAGCCCGCGATGCCGGCAATTCCGCCTCCGGCAACACAGATGAACACCTTGCCTGTTCCTCCACCACCTGTCCCGCCGCAACCCGTCCCGCCCTCCCGTTCCGGAACCGCGATTGCCAGCACTGTCGATGCAGAGCGTTTGCGCCAGCCCAGCGGCGTCACCCTGCAATGGATCGGCTGGGAGGAGCGCGGCCCGGCGAATGTGGTCGTTTCGAAGGACGGGGAATGGACTCTCAATGCGAGCCAGCGGGGGCCGGGAGGCCAGTCGTTGGACGTGCGCGGCACGATTGCGGAGATCGGTCACGACTATTTCATCCTCGACGGCACGATCACGATCGAGAACACGCCCGACCCGGGCCGCCGGTGCCAGCAGACCAAACGGTGGCACTTCGCGGTCACGCAAAGCCGCAAGTATTATCGCTTGCGCGAGTTCGAATGGTGCGACTTCCTGACCGACTACGTGGATATCTATTTATAGTATCGTTCGTATACCGCGCGTTCTCCCGTGCCATGGCAATCATGGAGCGGGCGTGGCGGCCCGCCACCACGCGCGGATCGTCGCCATATCCCCCGCCTAGCGCGCTGGTGACGGGAAGCCCGCGAGTGCGCACCTGCTCCACGACATAGCGGTCGCGCCGTTCGAGCCCTTCGTCGGTCAGCGCGAGCCGCCCCAGCTTGTCATGCTCGTGCGGATCGACGCCTGCCTGGTAGAGCACGATATCGGGCGCGAATTCGTCCAGCAGGCGCGGTAGCCGCGCTTCGAGCGTCGCGAGATATGAGTTGTCTCCAGTGCCATCGGGTAGGGCGATATCGAGGTTGGATCGCGCTTTCCTTACCGGGAAGTTCTTCTCCGCATGGATCGAGAAGGTGACGATATCGTCGCGCGTGGCGGTGAGGCTGGCGGTGCCGTCACCCTGATGCACATCCAGATCGACAATCAGCACGCGCCGTGCGTCGCCTTGCGCGATCAGCCGGTTGGCGCACACCGCAAGATCGTTGAACACGCAGAAACCCGCGCCTGTATCGTACAAAGCGTGGTGGCTGCCCGCCGCGCTGTTGGCGGCATAGCCGTGCGCAAACGCCAGCTGCGCAGCGAGCCAGGTGCCGCCATTGGTGTGCGCCACGCGGCTGGCGATATGCGGCGTAACCGGGAAGCCGATCCGCCGCTCCTTTTCGCGTGGGACCTGCGCGGTGAAGACCTGCTCGACGTAGGTCGGGCAATGCACCGCCTCCAGCCATTCGCGAGGGCACGGGTCGGGCGCATGCTCGGTCAGCGCCTCGCCGCTCGCCCGCAGTTCTTCCATCACCAGATAGTACTTGTCGAAACGGAAGCTCCCGCGCGTGGGAGCAGGCGCCATGTAATCGACGTGGTGGACAACGTGGAGGATGGGGCTACTCCGCCTCGCCCGCATAGCTTGCGATAATGGCGTAGACCGCCTCTTCGCTGCGGCTCGCCGCATTGCGCCAGCCTTTCGCACTTTCGGGCGTGTTCACCAGCGTACCCTTGCTGTCGATCACAAGCAGGTTGGGCGTGCCCTCGATCCCGGTCACGCCGAAACGCGCTGCGAGATCGAGATTGCGTCCGTCGCCTTCCTGCGGTTCGCCGACATCGATGAAAACGACCTCGAAATGCGCATCGAGAAGCGGTTCGAAGCCCGGACTGGTGAGCCACCCCGCCAGCGCGCGGCTGTCATGGCACCAGTTCGCGCCGAACACTGCCAGCACCCTGCGGCCCGGTTCCAGCTGCGCGATCGCCTGCTCCAGTTCCTGCGCGTAGAGGGCATCGCTGACGCTCTCATCGAAGGGCCGGGCTTCCGGGTGCGCAGCTGACGTTTCTGCCGCCACCGGGCTGCCAAGCACCGGTGCCGCGACCAGTAACGCCAACGCGGCAGCGCGTGTCACTCCGCCGCTTCCACCGCGGGCGCCGCATGCGGATCGAAGGCGACAGCTTCACCCGCTTCGATCTTCGCGGCCTTTTCTTCCACCAGCCGGACAATGTGATCGAGCATGCTTTCGTCCTCGACATGATGGTCGGTCACGCCGCTCAGGTACACCATGTGCTTGCCCTTGCCGCCGCCGGTGATGCCGATATCGGTCTCGCGCGCTTCGCCCGGGCCGTTCACGACGCAGCCGAGTACCGACAGGCTCATCGGAGTCTTGATGTGCTCCAGCCGCTTCTCCAGCGCCTCCACCGTGCGGATCACGTCGAAACCCTGGCGCGAGCAGGACGGGCAGGAGACCACGCGAACACCGCGGGTGCGCAGGCCGAGCGCTTTCAGCATCTCGTAACCGACGCGGACTTCCTGTTCCGGCTCGGCAGACAGCGAGACGCGGATCGTATCACCGATACCCGCCCACAACAGGCTGCCCATGCCGATGGAGGACTTCACCGTCCCGCCGACCAGTCCGCCCGCCTCGGTAATGCCGAGGTGCAGCGGGCAGTCCACTGCCTCTGCCAGCCCGTGATAGGCCGCCACCGCAAGGAACACGTCGGAGGCTTTCACGGCCACCTTGTATTCGTGGAAATCGTGATCCTGCAGCAGCTTGATATGGTCGAGCGCGCTTTCGATCAGTGCTTCGGGGCACGGCTCCCCGTATTTCTCCAGCAGGTCTTTCTCGAGGCTGCCTGCGTTCACCCCGATACGGATCGCGCAGCCATTCGCCTTAGCGGCACGGACGACCTCGGCCACGCGCTCGCCACTGCCGATATTGCCGGGATTGATGCGCAGGCAGGCCGCGCCCTTGTCGGCGGCTTCCAGTGCGCGTTTGTAGTGGAAATGGATGTCCGCAACGATCGGCACGTTCGCCGCGCGGGTGATCTTGTCGAAATGCCGCGTCGCTTCCTCGGTCGGGCAGGAGACGCGGATGATGTCCGCGCCCGCATCCTCGCACCGGCGGATCTGGTCGAGCGTTGCCGCCACATCCTCCGTCGGCGTGTTGGTCATCGTCTGCACGCTGATCGGCGCATCGCCGCCCACGGGCACGGAGCCGACCATGATCTGGCGCGATGGGCGGCGCTCTATCGTGCGCCAGGGGCGAATTGCATTCATGCTTTTACGTCTCTCGTGCCGGACTGCTGACACACCTGACACAGTGTACAAAGGAGGAAAACCTCGCAGCGCGTGCAGGGGCCATTATGACCTGCATATGAGGGCGATGCTGCGATTTTGCGACCCGTGCCATCGCGGGGGGCCTTAACACGGCACGGCGCAGTAGGAAATCGCGCAAGTCTGGGGCATTGTGAGGGCGATGAACAATTCGAACGACACCGAAGCCGGCACGCCGCTGCTGTTCGCCCGCGTGCTGGACGGGCAGGGTGGCGGGCGTGCCATCGACTGGGCAGGCATTCAGCAGTGGGAGCCGGCGCCTGGCGAGGTTCTCTGGATGCACCTCTGCCGCAACGAACCCGGCGTCTACGAGTGGCTGCAAAGCCACGTCGGCATTCCCGAACCGACCGCCGAACTGCTGACCAGCGACCAGACGCGCCCGCGCGCGTTTCGCGAAGGCAATGCGCTGGTCGCGACGCTCAGGGGGATCAACTTCAACCCCGGCGCCGAGCCCGAAGACATGATCTCGATGCAGGTGTGGAGCGACGGGGTGCGCCTCATCACCCTGCGCCGCCATCCCCTCCAGACGCCGCGCCGGGTGCTCGCGCTGATCGACCGGGGCACGGGGCCTGCCGATGCGGGTGCCATCGTGACCGCGCTGACCGAGGCGATGGTCGCCCGGATGAACGCCTCTATCGTCGACATGAACGATCATATCGACACGCTCGAAGAAATGGATATGGACGACGATCCCGAGGAGATGCTGCAGAAGATCGCCTCGATCCGGCGCAACTGCCTGGGCCTGCAACGCCACATGGGGCCGCAACATGTCGCGCTCGAAGCGATTAGCCGCGATGCGCCGCACTGGTTCGAGGAGCACGACCGGCGCGAGATCGCAGAGACCATCGACCGCCTGCGCCGCTATCTCGACGATATTGACGTGAGCAAGGAAAGCGCGGTGGTGCTGATGGACGAGCTGCGCACCCGCGCGCTCGCCAGCAATGAACGCGCGACCTACATGCTCACCATCGTGGCGGGCATCTTCCTGCCGCTGGGCTTCCTCACCGGGCTGCTCGGCATCAATGTCGGCGGCATGCCGGGGGTCGAGGATGGCAGTGCCTTCTGGTGGGTCACCGGAGGATGCGTTGCGATCATCGTGGTGCTGCTGGCGATCTTCAAGCGGCTGAAATGGCTGTGAGCATGCGGCCCTGGGCGCTTGAGCTGCACCATTTCTGGTTCGCGGTGATGACGCCTGCCGATGTCTGGCAGCCTACGCAGGCGCTCGACGATGAATTGCGTCGTCGCTTCGGGCGTGAGTGGTCCGCGCTGCGCCTGCGACCCGCGCACGAGTTCCTCGGGTCACCGCGCGAGGCACTGGCGGCGGTGCTGCTGTTCGACCAGATACCGCGCAACATTTTTCGCGGCTCGGCGCGCACCTTCGCGAGCGATCCTTTGGCGCGGGCCATCACGCGCGGCGCGATTGCGAAGGGGCTCGACCTGCAGCTGACCCGCAACGAACGGCAGTTCCTCTACATGCCGCTGATGCATAGCGAGGCGATTGCCGACCAGCTTTTGTCCCTGCGGCTGTTCACCGGGCTGGGCCGGGGGTTCGGCATGCCCTTCGCGCGCAGCCATTACCGGGCCGTCGCGCGCTTCGGGCGCTTCCCCCATCGCAACGAGGTGCTGGGCCGGTCATCCACCGCCGCCGAGCAGAAGGCGGTCGAGGGCGGCATGGCGTGGTAGGCTAGAACCGCCTTTCGTACAGGAATTCGTCGTCGCGGTGGGTGCCCACCCAGAAGTCTATGTCCGCGATTTTCGCAAAACCGTAGCGCTGGTAGAATGCTTGCGCACGGTGGTTCTCGCTCCACACCGACAGCTGGATCGCGTCGTGCCCGCGGGCCTGCGCTTCGGCCATCGCCCATTCCATCAGCGCTGCGCCGATCCCGCGCCCCGTCGCATCGGGCTGCGTGTAAAGCTGGCCGAGCGCGATGGGGTTCGCAGCATCGGAATGCTCGGCGTACCCGCTGGGCCTGCTCAGCTTCACGAAGGCGAGCAGGCGCGTGCCATCATCGGCGAGGCGGTGGATGTATCTGTCGTCCGCGATTTCCTGCGCGACAGCCTCTTCGGCGTAAGATTCCTCAAGGAAGGCGCTCAGGTCCTCTGGCCGGTAGAGATGGGCGAAGGCGGCGCTGAAACTCTCCCGCCCGAGCGTGGCGAGCGCGGGCGCATCTTCGGGAGTGGCAGGGCGCAGGATCATGGTGCGTGGGTTAACCGGGCTGCGTGGTCAAGGGAAGCGCTGGACCCGCGTGTGCGAGCGCGGCATTGTGCGCCCGACATCAGGGGAGACACTTCATGCGCGCCATCTTCGCTCTCGTTCTTGCAGCCATCCTCGCCGTGCCTGCCGCCGGACAGGAAGGTTACGATCCGGGCGAGCCGCGCTGGTCCTTCGCGATCCACGGCGGTGCGGGGACGATCCGGCGCGAGAACATGAGCGCAAAGCAGGAGGCGGAGTATCGCGCCGCACTCGATGCGGCACTCAAGGCGGGCGAAGATATCCTTCGCGAAGGCGGCAGCGCGATGGATGCGGTAACTGCCGCCATTACCCTCATGGAAGACGACCCGAAGTTCAATGCAGGGCGCGGCGCGGTGTTCACGTGGGACGGCACGATCGAGCACGACGCGGCGCTGATGGACGGGCAGACCCGCGCCGCAGGTGCGGTCACCGGCACCAGCACCGTGCGCCACCCCATCCTGCTGGCGCGCGAGGTGATGCGCCACGGGCGGCATGTCTTCCTGAGCGGGGCGGGTGCGGAGAGCTTTGCCGACAGCACTGACCTGGAACGGGTCGACAATGAATGGTTCGCGACAGACGCGCGCAGGCAGTCGCTGGAGCGGATGAAGGCGCAGGCGCTTTCATCGCTCGACGTGGACCTGAAGTTCGGCACGGTCGGCGCGGTCGCGCTCGACTTGGATGGTAACCTTGCGGCGGGCACTTCGACCGGCGGGATGACCGGCAAGCGCTGGGGCAGGATCGGCGATGCCCCGGTGATCGGCGCGGGGACCTATGCCGATAATCGCAGCTGCGCGGTCTCTGCCACCGGCTGGGGCGAGTATTTCATCCGCGTCGGCGTGGCGCAGGAAATCTGCACGCGGCTGCGTCTTCGCTGGGACCAGATGTTGCAGGATGCGCATGACAGTGTTCCGATGGACGGCGAAGGAAACCCCCAATATGTCATCCATGCGAGCGAACTGTGGCTCGAAGCGCAGGATATTCAGGATATTGCCGATGCAGTTCTGGCGGAGGTCCAGGACCTTGGCGGCGATGGGGGCGTCATCGTGACCTCACCGTTCGGCCCGGCGATCTTCAGCTTCAATACGCCAGGAATGTACCGCGGCCGTGTGACCAGCGCAGGCCTCCGCGAGATTGGGATCTTCGGGAAGGGTGAGTAGGGTTTTCCGGGCTCGCTGACGCGAGTTGGCCTTTGCCACCCCGCCACCCCACCCGGCCACCATATCTTGGGTGTACCCTTGGTGGCCGGGTGGGGTGGCGGGGTGGGAGGTCTGCGCCTAATTAAGTCGCCCGCGTCGCCCGCCGCAACACATCCCCGAAGCCATGGGCAATGCAATCGTGATCGCGGTAATAGCCGCGCTCGCTCAGGATATGGTGCAGCTTCGGCAGGCGATAGGGCGGCACGCCCGCAAAGATGTGATGCTCCAGATGGTAGTTCACGTTGCAGGGCGAGAGCAGCAGCGCCTCCCACCAGCGCGGGATCGTGGTGCCGGTATTGACACGCGCGTCGATATGGTCGCGATCCTTTGCCACGCCATGTTCGGAAATCTGCCGCAGCCGCATGGTCAGCGGCCACACGAAGATGCGCGCGGCCCACCACAGCAGGTATGCCCACGGCGCGCCCACCGCGAGCAGCGCGGCGAAGAGGAGCGCGTGGAACAGCACCGAAGGCCCGGTCTCGGCCCATTTGAAGCGCTTGATCTCGCCCAGCAGGTCGCGGAACCCGGTCTGCCCGGTAATGTCGCGGATCAGCTTGCGCTTCAGCGAAGCACGCGTGACCGGGTAGGCCTTCACCATCCACTTGTCCGGGTCGTCGGGCGTACCCGCGTATTTGTGATGGTCGAGGTGGTAGCGGCGATAGAGATCGAGCGGGACATGCGCGATCGCCCCGCTCACCCACTTGCCTACGAAGGTATTGAGCTTCGGCGTGCGGAAGAACGCGCCATGCGCGCAGTCATGCGTGATGATCCCGAAGGCCTGGATGCGTCCGCCAAGGATGATGATGGCGGCAATAATCGTCAGCGGATTGGGCCAGAGGATCGCGAGTGCAAAGGCCGCAACCGCAAGCGAGGCCTGGAACAGGACGGTCAGGCCTGCGCGCGCGTTCGATTTCGCGCTGAGCGCGGCCACTTCCCGGTTGCTGATATAGTCGCCGATGGCGGGGGCATGTCGCATCTGTCTCTCCGGCCGCGACTATACGCGGACGGGGGAATGTGCGCAATCGAGCCGCCAACCAGCTCCAGTTGGCCAATCCGTCAGCGCAGGGGCGGACCGCCGTGCTCGACCTCGGCGAACTTGTCCGCCTTGCGCTGGCCGAAACGCATATCGCCTTCCAGCTTGGCTCTCAGCGCAGTGTAGAAGGCTTCGAGGAAAGCGCGCTCGTCGCCCGATCCGGCCTGCCAGCCGATCTTGCGCACGATGGCCTGATGCACTGCGGCGATAGTCTTCTCGTCGTCGCTACGCAGCACGCGTTCCAGCGATTGCAGTTCGTATTCGCCGTAAACCGTCAGCTCCTCGGGCCCGAAGCGGTAGGCGGGTGCCGCGTCCTGCACTTCCGTGCCTTTCAGCGACAGCGCATCGTCGAGCTTGCGGCGCGGTGCCTCGACCACCCACGTGCCTGCAATCACATCGCCTGCGCGCAAGGCATCGCGGTTCAGGAACGGGAACAGCATGAACACCGCGAACCACAGCGATCCGGCGATCCAAGCGGAGCCCGTGCCCCCGTCGCCCGCCATCTGGAAGAAGCTGATCGGCAGGAAGATCTCGATCTGGCGGATCAGGTTGCGCGCGATGATCGCTTCGGCGGTTAATCTTTCGCCCGCGTTCCCCTGCGGACGTGCCGCCACGCGCACGCCCACCATGCGCTTGCCCGGCGTGGCACCGCGAGGCCCCATCTCGAAGAAGATGAAATAGCCGTTGAACAGCAGGAAGAGGCCGATGAAGAACAGGACCACCAGGAACTCGCCGCCGCCCGTTTCGAGCGAATCCATCCGGCCCAGGTTCACACCTATGAGCAGCAGGACCAGCGCCAGCACGAGCAGCGTGACGTTGATAATAGTATAGTCGAGGATCAGCGCCATCAGGCGTGATCCGCGCGTTGCCAGCACCACCTGTAACGGCACGCCTTCGGGCGTGACCACCTGCCGCCGCCGCTTGGCGTCGAACTCCTGCGGGCGGGCACTCATCGCGCCTCGCCCGCTTGCGACTTTGCGGAGCGTCCGACGAGGACGAAGAGGGACACCCAGACGACCAGCATGAACGCGCCGATGATCGCCCGGGCCTCGAACCCGGCAAGCTGGCGCGGGAAGGCTTCGAGCACTGCCGCCACGATCAGCATGAACACGCAGCCCAGCATCACCAGCGCGGCGCGGCGGCCCGCATTGGCAGTCGCGGCGAGGATGCTCGCCTCGCCCGGGAAGGCCATGTTGCGCCCCACATGCACGCCTGCCGCACCCGCCAGCAGGATCGCGCCGAACTCGGTTGTCCCGTGCACGCTCAGCCACGCCATGAATTCGGGAAGCAGGCCAACCGAATTGAACAGCCACGCCATCGCGCCCAGCATCGCCATGTTGTAGATCAGCAGCAGCAGCGTGGGCACGCCGAATGCAAAGCCCAGCGCGAAGGCGAGGATGCACACGGTCGCATTGTTGTAGAACAGGTAGGCGGCGAAGGCGGAAAGCCCGCCTGCACCATCGGCGATGCCCAGCGTTTCGGCCAATTGCGCACGGCTGGCCCCGGGCACGCGCCCGCCAGCCATGCCGCCGGGTACGAGCGTGAAGTACCAGTCCACATTGCGCGCCACCAGCATCCAGCCTGCCGCGACCCCGGCGGCCATTGCCGCAAAGGCCAGCACGATGTCGAGCCAGATGGCGCGCACTGCGCGGCTCCACCCACCCCGGAAAAAGCGGGCGAGCCAGCGGAACAGCCCGCTGCGCGGACCATAGACCTGGTACCAGGCGCGCTCGACCAGATCTTCGAGGAACTTGAGCGTCGCGGAATCGAGCGATGTCTCGCGTGCGACCGCAAGGCTCGATGCCGCCTGCCGGTAGAGCACGGGCAGCTCTGCAATATCGTCGTCGGAAAGGCGCCCCATCGCCCCGCGCTCCAGCCGCCGGACGATCAGCTCCAGCCGCCGCCAGTCGCCTTCGCGTTCCAGCCGGAACCGGTCGGAGCGCAGCGCTGCCGCCTCGATATCGGGCTGCTCGGGCAGCGGTTTCGCGGTGAAGGGGTTGCGGATTGCAGGAGGCCTCATCCGGCAATCGCCTCCTGCGCGCGCAGCGCCAGATAGCGGTCGATCACCGCGAAGCCCAGCTTGTCGTGCGGAGCCTCGATCACGTCCACGCCCATGCGCTGCAACCGCGTGAGCACCAACTGGCGTTGTCGCGCGAGCGCATCGGCGGTCACCGCGCGGGCGATGGCGTCCACACTATCGGGCTCGGCCCCGGTGAAACCCGCCAGTTCGCGGTCTTCCAGCGTGACGAACACCACCGCGTGATGCTGGGTCAGCCGCCCGAGGCTCTCGATCATCAGTTCGGCCGCGGTGGTGTCGCTGAAATCGGAGAACAGCACGACGAGCGAGCGACGCTTGAGCCGGGCCGAAAGCGTGGCCAACGCCAGCGTGTAGTTCGCTTCCTCGCCCGTCTGGTAGTCGAGCCCGGCGGCGGCCTGTTGCAACCGGGCGAAGCGCCGCGTTTCGGAGACAAACGGGCTCGCCAGCATGGGGCGGCGCGCAAAGCCGAACAGCATGGCCCGGTCGCCGCCTTTCAGCGCAACATAAGCGGCGGTCAGGCCGGCGCTCACCGCGCGGTCGAGCCGCGGCAGGCCATCGATCGGCTCGCACATGGCTTGCCCGCAATCGAAAGCGAACACGATCTGGTTGTTGCGCTCCGCTTCGTTCTCGCGCGCGTAGAGTGCGGCATGGCGCGCGCTCGCCTTCCAGTCGATCCTGCGGCGATCCATCCCCGCCTGGTATTCGGTCAGCGCTTCGAACTGGGTCCCCTCGCCGCGCCGCCTGCGACTGATGAGGCCGAGCTCGGAATCGCGAAGCAGGGCCTGTAACGGGCGCGAGCGGATGGGAGAGAGGTCGGGCCAGATGCGGATTTCGCGATCCAGCGCAATGTGTTTCTGCCGCCCGCCGAGCCCCCACGGGCCATCCCAGGCAAGCCATAATGCATCGACCTCGGCCGTTCCGCGCCGGGTGGCGACAAGCTCCGTCTCGCCGCTCCACACGCCTTGCGCGGGCTCAAGCTGGATATCGGCGCGTCCGCCCGGTGCAATACGCGGGTCGAGCGAGAGCGCCGCGCGCACGGCCCCTGCCGTGCCGCTGATGTCGGCGGACAGGCGCAGCTGCGTCGGCTGGCCGATCTCGACATCGGCTTCGTGGTCGATCTGCCACTCCTCCAGATGGCCCGCGCGTGCGGCATCGACCAGGACCAGCAGCAGCAGAATGCCCGCCGCGACCGGCACCGCCAGCCACGCGGCAGGCGCGAGCAACGCCACCGCCAGCGCCAGCGGTGCAGCCAGCGCGACGATGCGCGCCGTGCGGATGGTGGGGAGCAGGGCGCTCATGAAATCAGCGCGGCGCCTCGGTGCTGTCGATCAGCTCGCTCACGATGGTTTCGACCTCGCGGCCTTCGATCTCGGCGGCGGCGGACAGGATCAGGCGGTGGCGCAGCACACCCGTGGCCAGCCCCTTGATATCGTCGGGTACCACATAATCGCGCCCGTCGAGTGCCGCCCGAACGCGCGCCGCATTGCCCAGCAGCACGGCAGCGCGAGGGGATGCCCCGGTGGCAAGGTCGGCATGGCTGCGCGTCGCGCGGACCAGTCGCACCACGTAGTCGACATTTTCCGATGCGAGCGTGACGGCCTTCACCGCGGCAATGCTCGCCTGCAGGGCTTCGCGGTTGGTGACCGCTTCGATCCCGAAGTTTTCCGGGCGCGGCGGGCCTTGCTCCACGCCGAAGCGCGCCACGATTCCTGCCTCTTCCTCCTCGCTCGGATAGGCGGCGATCAGCTTGAACAGGAAGCGGTCGAGCTGCGCTTCGGGCAGCGGGTAGACGCCCTGGCTCTCGATCGGGTTCTGCGTGGCAATCACCATGAAGCGGTCGGGCAGGACGTGCGTCTCGCCGTCCAGTGTCACGCGCCGTTCCTGCATCGCTTCCAGCAGCGCGGCCTGCGTCTTGGGCGGGGTACGGTTGATCTCGTCCGCCAGCAGCAGCTCGGTGAAGATCGCGCCGCGCGTCAGCGTGAACTGGCTGGTCTGGAAGTTGAACAGGTTGGAGCCCAGGATATCGCCCGGCAGCAGGTCGGGCGTGAACTGGATGCGACCGTAATCGAGCCCGGTCGCGCGCGCGAAGCACTGCGCGAGGAAGGTCTTGGCGGTTCCGGGCGGACCTTCGAGCAGCACGTGACCCTGTGCGATCAGGGCGACCAGCAGGTGGTCGATCAGCACATCCTGCCCGATGATCGCCTTGCCGACCTCTGCCTTCACATCGGCGGCCAGCGTACGGAGCGTGTCGAGTTCCTGGGTCATAACGTCCTTTCGATGTCGCGAAGCGAACGGGCGGCGCGCAGGATGTCGCCGCTGCGCCGTGCTTCGCGCATGGTCTGCAATCTTTTGTCGATGCTCGCTTCGCCGCGCGCGGCGAGCGCGGTGTCGATCGCCGCGCTGTCTGAATCCCTGAGGCCGAGGCGGCGGGCGATCCGGGCATGGACCAGCGCCGCATAGGGCTTGCCCAGCAGCCGCAGCCGCCCGCTGCGCGCGATCACTTGCGCGCCGTTGGCGACCAGCTGGCTCTTGCCGGGGGCAATGGCCGGGGTCAGGCGCAGGGCCGGGCCGAAGCGGGAGAATGCGCGCCAGAAGGCGATGGCCAGCGCCAGCAGCAGGGTGAGCGTTGCGGCGAGGAAGGGCGGTTCGAACGCCAGCGTCAGCAGGTTGCGCGACCCGCCGAGGCCATTCATCGTCAGGTCGAAGCGCACCGGACCGTCGGTGCCCTGGCGGGCGATATCGACCAGTTCGAGCGCCAGTGCGGCGCGATCTTCGTCCGCCATGCCCCAGTTGTTGAGCAGGTCGGGTTCGGCCACCAGCATCACGCCGAAGGTCGGGCGGCCATCGCTGCGCAGTGGATCGAGATAGAGATCGCCGTCGAGGTAGCTGCCGTCGTCTGCCGGATATGCGGCAAGTACGTTGTCGTTGTCGTCGGTAACGATAGCGTCGAGAAAGTTTTCGGTATCCCCGGCCTCGATCGAGCCAACATACCTGTCGCTCGGCAGATAGCCTTCGCTGGAGGCATCGCGCCATAGCGCCAGCCCCTTCTCGATCTCGACCTGCGAGAATTGCAGTTCCTGCCCGTCGAGCTCGAACGACCAGTCCCCGGCGGGCCCAATCACGTTGACCCAGCCCGGTTTCGTCCCCTTGCCGCCTGCAGGCATCGCGAACCATTTTGGCGCGATCACCATCGTCGGGCCGATCGTGCGCCGCCGGTCGACGATCTCGGCCAGTTCGTCGGCGTCGGCTTCTTGCGGCGGCGTGAGCACCAGCAACCCCGGATCGTCCAGCGCTGCACGGTTGCGCGAGCGGACCACGGGCGTACCGTCCGCCTCCAGCAGGCGCGTCAGCCCCGCAAATCCGGTCAGGCCGTTGCTCGCCGCATGGGCGCGGCCATTATTGGCCTGGCCCGAAAGTCCGCCCTGGCCCACGAGATAGAGGAAGGCGACGAAGGCGAGGATCGCGAACAGCACCAGCGCAAAAGTGCCGCGCTTGCCGAAAGCTGCCGCATTGTTTGTGCCTGCCATGTCAGCTTCGCTCCAGCGCGAAATCGGCATAGGCGGCGCGCGCTTCGGTCCAGTCACGCTCGTCGAGGTCTTCCAGCGCGAACAGCGCGCGTTCGACCGCGCGAGCAATTGCGTTGAATGCGCGGCGGGCCGCATCGGGCAATGCTTCCAGCATGCCCAGCTCGCGCGCCGTGCTCGACGGGTGGACCAGGTCCGGGCGACGATTGGCGATCTGGCCGATGCTGCGTGCCAGCAGCAACCGCACCGCCTCGCCATAGCGGCCCTGCGCGGCCAGCGCGTCCGCATCGCTGAGCAGTGCCTGCGCTTCCGCCCGGTCGGGCATCAGATCAGGCTCGGCAGATTCTGCCTTGGTCGGGCGGCGGAACACTTGCAGGCCGAAGATTCGCGCGATCAGCAGCGCAAGCAGGGCGATCCCTACGGCGATCAGCACCCATTGCAGCACCGGCCACGATGCTGCGAAGGCGCGCGCCACGGGCGAGAATACATTGACGAAGAATTCACCGAGGGATTGAAGCCATTCCGGCGGCGGCGATACCTCGGGTGGCGGAATCGGTTCGAACTGGAGATCGGAATCGTCGCGCATCGCGCGCCACGCGTCTGCCGCTTCTTCATTGCTGCCTGCGCGTGTTGTCACAAACACAGGCTTGGCATGGGGCCGATGCGTCCGCAAGACGAAGCGCGCTGGATCGGCCTGTTTCCGGTGATGACCGTGGCCCTTGCGCAAATCGGGCATGCTGGCTAGATCGCGCGCGCACCTTTGTAGCAGATCTGGCCAGGCTTATTTCGATGAAAGACGACCGCAACACCGCCTTTGGGTGGATCCTGTTTTCGGGCATCATTGCCCTCGGAGCGATGAGCGTCAGCTCGCATTTCTTCCATGCGGACGATAACGAGCTGTCCGAGGGCGCGAAGCCTGGCTATTTTATCGAAGCCGCCGAGGAAGAGGGCGGTGCGGATAGTGGTCCGCCGCTCGCCAACCTGCTTGCCGCAGGCAGCGCATCGGCAGGCGAGGGAATCTTCGCCAAGTGCACCTCGTGCCACTCGATCGCGCAGGGCGGGCCCAACGGAATCGGGCCCAACCTTTATGGCGTGATGGGCAAGCCGATCGGCAAGCATGTCGCCGGATTCGCCTATAGCAGTGCGCTGTCGGGCCACGGCGGTGAGTGGACATTCGAGAATATGGATGCCTGGCTCAAGAGCCCGCGTGCCTTTGCCAATGGCACCAAGATGAGCTTTGCCGGCCTGTCCAAGGCAGAAGATCGCGCAAACGTGATCCTGTACATGCTCGAAAACGGTGGCGGCCCGCCGCTGCCCGCACCCGTGGCCGAAGATGCCGGCGATGAAGAGGGCGCCGCAGCCGAAGGCGAAGACGTCGATGGTGCAGGCGAAGGCCCCGGCGCAGTCGAAGGTGCAGATGCGGGCGAAGCCGAATCGGCCGGTGCGATGGGCGCCGATCAGCCAGTCGCTTCTGCAAACGCTGCGGGCGAGAACTGATTAACCCGACGGGCGGGGGCTAATTCCCGCCTTTGAAACCCTGGGCGACGACATACCACTCCGAAGAGCCCTTGCGGCTCGCCGGGGGTTTGGCGTGCTTGACCGTCCTGAAATTCTGCTTGAGCAGCGCGAGCAGCTGCGTGTCGGTTCCTCCCGCCAGCACCTTGGCAAGGAACTGCCCACCGGGCGCCAGCGTCTGGATCGCGAAATCCGCTGCCGTTTCGACCAGCCCCATCGTGCGCAGGTGATCGGTTTGCTTGTGGCCCACCGTGTTCGCCGCCATGTCCGACATGACGAGATCGGGCGGCCCGCCCAGATGCTGCATGATTTCATCGGGCGCCTCGTCGGCCATGAAATCCATTTCGAGGATCGTAACCCCTTCGATCGGTTCGGTCGGTAGCAGGTCGATACCCACGATTGTTGCCTTGGGCCGCTGCTTGCGCGCGACCTGCGCCCAGCCGCCCGGCGCAATGCCGAGGTCCACGATCCGCTCGCTCCCGCGCAGGATGCCGAACTTCTCGTCCAGCTCGATCAGTTTGAAAGCCGCGCGGCTGCGGTATCCTGCGGCCTTGGCTTCGCGTACGTAAGGATCGTTCAGCTGGCGCTCCAGCCAGCGGGTGGAGGATGCGCTGCGGCGCTTCGCCGTCTTCACACGCTTGTCGGGATCGCCGCGGCTCCTGCTCATGTCAGGTCTTGCCCGCGCTCTGCACGCTCGCGAAATCGCCTGCCATCAGGCTGCGCAGGATGCCCTCGCGAATGCCCCGGTCGGCAACGCCCAGCCGGTGGGCGGGCCACAGGTCGAGGATCGATTCGAGGATCGCGCACCCGGCCACCACCAGCTCTGCCCGGTCCGGCCCGATGCACGGGACCTGCCCGCGCTCCGCTTCGCTGAGGCGCGACAGGCGCGTCGAGATGTTGCGCATGGAGGAGGAGGGCACGATCAGCCCGTCGACCGCGCGGCGATCGTAATGCGGCAGTTCGAGGTGCAGGCTGGCAAGCGTGGTCACAGTGCCGCTGGTGCCCAGCAGGCGGATATCGTCTTCGCGAGACGACTTGGCGATCCGCTCCGCAAACGGGGCGAAGCTTTCCGTCACCGTCCGGCGCATTGCGGCATAGACCGCCAGCCTTTCCACCTCGTCGCGGGCCTGCACAGCTTCGCGCATCACGGTGTCGGTCAGCGAGACGACACCCCAGGGCACGCTCTGCCAGTCGAGAATGCGCGGAACGGCGCCTTCGCCCGGGCCGACCAGGATCAGCTCGGTCGAGCCGCCACCAATCTCGAAGATCAGCGCGGGGCTGTTCCCCTGTTCGAGCAGCACGTGGCAGCCCAGCACCGCCAGCCGGGCCTCCTCTTGCGCGGAAATGATATCGAGAACGATGCCGGTTTCTTCGCGCACACGCTCGATAAAACGCTCCCCATTGGCGGCGCGGCGGCAGGCTTCGGTGGCGACCGAACGCGCAAGGTACACATTGCGGCGGCGCAGTTTCTCCGCGCACACGTGGAGCGCGCCGAGTGCCCGGTCCATCGCTTCATCGGAGAGGCGGCCCGACAGCGCGAGCCCTTCGCCCAGTCTCACCACGCGACTGAAGGCGTCGATCACGGTAAAGTCCTGGCCGGAAGGGCGCGCGATCAGCAGGCGGCAATTATTGGTGCCGAGGTCCAGCGCGGCATAGGCCTGCCGCCCGTGCTTCGCATGGCCGCGACCCGAAAAATGCTTCTGCGATGAATGCGGGCGCCGCTTGCCATCGGGCTTGCGCTGGCGCCGGTTCGTTCCGTTGGGCTTTGGAGAGTGGTGGTGGCGTTTTTCCGCCACCTCGCCGGACCTATTGCTCTCCGTGTTGCAAGCCCTTCTGCCATCGTCCGGCGGCGCGAAGTCCGCCATGATATTCGTTCCATTCCGCCCGCGGAGCGAATTGCCGCGGGGACCTGCCGCGCATGCTACCCGGCTGGGCGCATTCGGGCAAGGCTGGGAAATGCGTGCGGCCCCAGAGGGTGGTTGACGCTGGGCCTGCGGCTTTCTAGATGCGCCGCTTCGCGAGCGCGCGAATCTCTCGAAATTCGAGACTGCGCCGCCCGGCTGCTGCCCCGTCGTCTAATGGTAAGACTACGGACTCTGACTCCGTCAATTGAGGTTCGAATCCTCACGGGGCATCCAGCCACTGCCATTTGCCCGTGCCGGTCCTCTCACTAAAGCGCGCTGCCGCTGCGATACAGCATGTAGGCCGCGACGACGAAGATCAGCACTGCGAACACCGTCTTGAGCGCACTTCCGTCCGACAGTCGCTTCGCGGCCATCGTGCCGAAGAAGCCGCCTGCCACGCCGCCGAGGATAAACGTACCCGCGAGCGCCCAGTCGACCAGGCCCGAAAAGGCGTAGTTTGCCGCCGTGGTGAGCCCGAAGGCGGTCACCGCAACCAGGCTGGTCCCCACCGCGTTGATCATCGCCATGTCGGTCGCCGCGATCAGGCCGGGCACGATCAGGAACCCGCCTCCGATGCCGAAGAAACCGCTGAAGCCTCCGGTCCCAAGTCCATAGGCCAACATTTTCGGCGCGTTCTGCCTATCGCAGCGCGCATCCGCATTGCCGCAGTGGGAGCGCGATCGCAACATCAGCACGCCGACCACCACCATGACGATGGCAAACAGGAACAGCAGCTTCTGGCCGTCGAAATTCTTGCCGAGTGTCGATCCACCCAGCGCGCCCAGGATTCCGGCGCCTGCATACATCAGCCCGCAGCGCCAGCGCACCGTGTGGTTCCTGGCATGCTGGATCAGGCCGGTGGCAGCATTGGCAGCCACGGCGAGTGCGCTCGTCCCGATGGCGATATGCGGATTGCCTACGCCGACGACATAAACCATCAGCGGCACGGCGAGGATCGACCCTCCGCCGCCGACAAGGCCGAGAGTGAACCCGACCAGCGCGCCGGAAAACAGCCCCAGAACCAGTTGTGCAAGATCGAGCATCGGCTGCCTGTCAGGCGATCCCGGAATCGATCATGCGCTGGCCACTCATGCTTTCGCTGCCTCGTAGAGCCTGCCGGAGCGGTTGCCCGTGCGGCAGTAGGCGAGCACAGGGCCGGGCATTTCGTCGATGGCCTGCGCGAAGTCGCCCTTGCGCGCAGCGATGTCTTCCATGCTGGAGATGGGGATGTTGCGCGCTTCCAGCCCTGCGTTTCTTGCCGCAGCCTCCACCTCGGCCCAGGTCGGCTGGCCCGGCTCCTCGCCATCGGGGCGGTTGCAGATGATCGAGCGGAAACCATGCTCGGCCAGTGCGCGCATGATTTCAGGCGCGATCTGTCCGCAGACGGAAACCTTCTCGTCAAGCTGTGTGATCTGCATTGTTCGAAATCCTCTTCCGTTAATTCAGCCGCGCGGCACAAGCCGCATCAGCAACATGCCTGCAAGCATGGCGGCGACAAAGATCGCCGCGGGCACCAGCTGCGTCGCCAGCGAGGCTATCGCAGGGCCGGGACACAGGCCTGCGAGCCCCCAGCCGATGCCGAACAGTGCCGACCCGCCGATCAGGCGCAGATCGAGATCGCGCGTGCCGGGCAGGTGGAACTCTGTGTCGAACGCGGGGCTGCTCATGCGCCGCCGGATGGCCCAGATGAGCCCCATCACGATCACCGCGCCGCCCATCACGAAGGCCAGCGTCGGGTCCCAATCGCCGAAAATGTCGAGGAAACCGCGCACGCGCGCCGGGTCCATCATGCCCGACAGGGCGAGACCGGCACCGAACAATGCGCCCGAAAAGAGTGCCATGAACCACCGCATCACCAGCCGCCTCCCAGCGCGTTGACGATTGCCACGGTGACCATCCCTGCGACGATGAACGTGCCGGTCGCGACCAGCGATCGCGGGCTCAGGCGCGACATGCCGCACACGCCATGTCCGCTCGTACAGCCCGAGCCGAGCCGTGTGCCGAACCCGACCGCGAGGCCGCCAGCGACCAGCCACCCATAGTCAGGCGGGAAGCTTGCCTCGACCGGGCCTGCCACTGCGGAGAACAGCCCTGCGCCGACGACCAGACCTACGATGAACAGCGCTGCGATAGGCCACGGGGTGGGGGTGCGTTCCACGCCGCTGGCGCGTGCCAGCATGCCGGACACCCCGGCAATCCGCCCCAGCCCCAGCAGCATGATCGCCGCCGCGCCGCCGATCATCAGTCCGCCGAACAGGCCTTCGACCGGTTGGGCGTCTGGAAAACCGGGCAGGATCATACCGCGTTCACCGGGATCTTGATGTAGGAGACACCATTATCCTCCGGCTCGGGCAGGCGCCCGCCGCGAATGTTCACCTGCACGCTGGGCATGATGAGCGTGGGCATGGCGAGCGTCTTGTCCCGGTCGGTGCGCATCTCGACGAACTCGGCCTCGGTCACGCCATCCTTCACATGCACGTTCTCCCGCCGTTGCTGGCCGACGGTTGTTTCCCATGCATATTCGTCGCGCCCTGGCGCCTTGTAATCGTGGCACAGGAACAGCCGCGTATCCTCGGGCAGTGAGAGCAACCGGCGGATCGAGCGGAACAGTTCGCGCGCGTCACCGCCGGGGAAGTCTGCCCGCGCGGTGCCGAAATCGGGCATGAAGATCGTATCGCCCACGAAGGCGGCATCGCCGATGATAAAGGCCATGTCCGCCGGCGTATGGCCGGGCACGTGGAGCGCGATCCCTTCCAGCTTGCCCAGCGAGAAGGTCTCGCCATCGCCGAACAGGTGGTCGAACTGCGATCCGTCCCGTTCGAACTCGGTACCCGCATTGAACAGCTTGCCGAACACATCCTGCACGCGGATGATGTCGCGCCCGATGGCGAGTTTGCCGCCCAGCTTTTCCTGCAGGTAGGGCGCGGCCGAGATATGGTCCGCATGCGCGTGCGTCTCGATCAGCCAGGTGACTGCGAGACCCTGCTTGGCGACATATTCGACGATCCTGTCGGCCGATCCGTTGGACGTGCGCCCTGCGGCGGCGTCGTAGTCCAGCACCGAGTCGATGATCGCGGCCTCGCACGTTGCCGGGTCGTGCACGACATAGCTGACCGTGTTGGTCGCCTCGTCGAAGAAGCCCGCAATTGTGGGTCGAAGAGACTTGTCTGCCTGCGCTCTAACGATCTGATCGCTGGCTTGCCGGAGGGGGGAATCGCTATCTGCCATCGCAAAGCTCATTTATCAGTTTCATAAATTGTGAATATGAATTGATATGCGTGAAGTCAAGTGCTAGGTGGCTGGGATGGACGGCAAAGATACCATTCCCACCCCCTGTGCGGGACTGCGCATAGGCGATGTGGCCCCCAACTTTTCGGCGCGTAGTACGATGGGCCAGGTCGAGCTCGCTTCCTATCGCGATCGGTGGGTGATCCTGTTTTCGCACCCGGCCGATTTCACACCGGTCTGTACGACCGAGTTCGTGGCGCTGGCGCAGGAGGCCGCCGCATTCGAGGAACGCAACTGCGCGCTGATCGGCCTCTCGGTCGACAGCCTGTTTTCCCATTTCGCGTGGCTGCGCGCGATCCGCGACAAGTTCGGCGTGGAAGTGCGTTTTCCGCTGGTCGAGGACCCGACCATGGCGATCGGCCATGCCTATGGAATGCTTGCTCCGGGTGACAGCGACAGCGCCACCGTGCGCACGAGCTATTTCATCGACCCGCACGGCATCGTCAGGGCGACGACATGCTATCCGGCGAATGTCGGGCGTTCGATACCGGAGATGTTGCGCACGCTTGACGCGCTGCAGGCAGTCGACCGCGAAGATCGGCTGGCACCTGCCAACTGGCAGAAGGGCGAACCGCTGTTGCGCCCTGCCACGACCTCGCTCGACGATGTCTACGATGCCGAGGCGGCTGGCGGCTGGTTCCTGCGCGAGGCGGATCGGTGAGCCAGTCCGGCGACGCACCGATCGAGGAACTGAAAGCGCTGGCCCATCCCTTGCGCTTTCGCATCTTGCAATCGCTGGCCGACGGCGAACGCAATGTCGGGGAAATCGAGACTGAAACGGACATCGGCCAGCCTGCCCTGTCCCAGCAACTGGCCGTTCTGCGCAAGGCCGGGCTGGTGAGTACCCGCAAGGAAGCCAAGCTGGTGTTTTACGAAATCAATGCTGCCACGTTGGGCACGGTCCAGTCGGCCCTTGCTCTGGTCGCACAGGATGAGCGCCAGCCGACTATGCGCTCGTCGCGCCGGACCGCCCCCGGCGCAGCGCATTTCGCGCGCATCGGTTGATCCTTGCCGACCTTGGCGAAGCGGCCTATCGGCGCAGGAATGAATGATGAAAATGATGGCGTAAGCGATCTGTACGATCGCCGATTTTATGGTGCGGACGAAGAAGCGGGTTTCGCCGAGGAAGCCAGCAGCACCGATACCCCGCAGACCCGGCACCCGGCCTACAAGCTGGCCTTTCGCGACGAGGACTTCCTGCTCCAGCCGGAACTGCGCCCGGTGCGCTTCCAGCTGGAACTGCTCAAGCCGGAAATGCTGCTCGACCAGGCGGGCGTGGGCAGCACGCTGGTGATGTATGGCTCCGCACGGATCCCTTCGCCCGAGGATGTCGACGCGCTGCGCGAATCCGCTGCCGAGAAATCCGAAGCGGAGCAGAAGACCGTCGAGCGCCTGATCGAGAAGGCGAAGTACTACCAGGAAGCCTATAATCTCGCGCGGATGGTGACCGAGAAGGCGATCATCGAAAACGGGGAGCGGCAGTTCATCGTGACCACCGGTGGCGGTCCGTCGATCATGGAGGCGGGCAATCGCGGGGCCAGCGATGCGGGCGGGGAGAGCATCGGGCTGAATATCGTGCTCCCGCACGAACAGGCGCCCAACACATTCGTCACACCCTATCTCAGCTTCCAGTTCCACTACTTCGCGCTGCGCAAGATGCATTTCCTGCTGCGGGCCAAGGCGGTCGCGGTGTTCCCTGGCGGTTTCGGGACGTTCGACGAATTCTTCGAACTGCTGACGCTGATCCAGACCGGCAAGATGAAGCCCATGCCGATCCTGCTGTTCGGCAAGGATTTCTGGGGCCGCGTGATCGATTTCGAGGCGCTGGCAGAGGAAGGCACGATCAGCCATCGCGATCTCGACCTCATTACCTGGTGCGAGACCGCCGGCGAGGCGTGGGACGCGATCACCGAGTTCTACGAGCTGGAGGCCTAGCCTTCGAGCTTGCGCACGGCCTGATGGCCGAGCGGGCCGTTGCGGTCGCCGAAGCCCGGCGCGTAGGCGATCGCCGATCGGGTGAATTGCCGTGCCAGCCGCACCGCATGCTGGATGTGCTGCCCGTGCCCGATCAGCGTGGCGATCGCGGCTGACAGGGTGCATCCGGTGCCGTGCGTGTGCGGCGTGTCGATCTTCGCGTCGTCGAACTGCATCAGGAAGCCTTGCGGTCCTACCAGGATGTCGATCACCCGGTCATCATCGGTGTGGCCGCCCTTGGCGAGCACGTGGCATCCGTGGGCAGAAGCAATCTTCACTGCGGCGGCAATGGTCTTGTCCGTATCGGTCAGCTTGCTGCCGGACAGGATTTCCAGCTCGGGCATGTTGGGTGTCAGGATGGTCGCCATGGGAAACAGCTTGTCGCGCATGGTGGCAATGGCGTCTTCTTCCAGCAGCCGCGCGCCCGAAGTCGCGACCATTACGGGATCAAGCACGATCGGCAGGCCCTTCGCCTCGGGCAGGGTCGCAAGGCCTTCCGCCACGCCCGCGACGATCTGCGCATTCTGCAGCATCCCGATCTTGATCGCATCAGCACCGAAATCGGTGAGGCAGGAATCGATCTGCTCCACCACCATGTCGTCACCCAGCGGAGCGATGGCCTGCACCCCGCGCGAGTTCTGCGCGGTGATCGCGGTGATCGCGGTCATCGCATAGCCGCCCAGCATGGTGATGGTCTTGATGTCAGCCTGGATACCTGCACCGCCGCCGCTGTCGGACCCGGCGATGGAGAGGATACGGGGAGGGGGCTTGGTCGTCATGCTTATCCTCTGCCGTTCGCGCTGTAGCGAACGGGATATTTCTAGCTCTGGAATTTGCGCTCGGTACTCGCCGGATATTTCTCGAGCAGCCGGGCCGCGCGGGTCGGGCGGTCCATCAGCTCGCCCCCGCAATTGGGGCACAAATCGTCCAGCTTGTCTGCACAGGCTGCGCAGAAGGTGCATTCGAAGCTGCAGATGAACGCGCCGGGTTCCGCCGCAGGCAGGTCCGCGCCGCACTTTTCGCAGTCGGGCCGCATCTCAAGCATGGTCGAGCTCCGCCATCAGGCGGCGTCTCTCACCGCATCGCACACCATGTCGACCACGGATTCCACTTCGCCCGCATCGTCGCCTTCGGCCATCACCCGGATCAGTGGCTCGGTGCCAGAAGCGCGGATGACAAGCCGCCCCTTGCCGTCGAGCGTGCTTTCCGCATCCGCGATGGCTTGCTTGACTTTAGGCGCGTCGAGCGGGCTAGGGCCCTGGTAGCGCACGTTCTTGAGCATCTGCGGCACGGGTTCGAACATGCGCAGCTCTTCCGAGGCGGGGCGGTTCGAGCGGACGAGGCTGGCGAGCACGCGCATCGCGGCGACCGTGCCGTCGCCCGTGGTCGCATGGTCGAGCAGGATCATGTGACCCGACTGCTCGCCCCCGACATTGAAGCCGCCGCTGCGCATAGCCCCAAGCACGTAACGGTCGCCGACCTTGGTGCGCTCGAGCGTCAGGCCCATGCCTTCGAGATAGCGCTCCAGCCCCAGGTTGCTCATCACCGTGGCGACCACCCCGCCGCCGCGCAGCAGCTGCTTTTCCGCCATGCGGGTGGCGATGGAGGCCATGATCTGGTCGCCGTCGATCGTCTGGCCCTTCTCGTCCACCACGATCAGCCGGTCCGCATCGCCATCCAGCGCGATGCCGATATCGGCCCCGGATTCGACCACCTTGGCTTTCACCGCATCGAGCGAGGTGGAGCCGACACCATCATTGATATTGGTCCCATTGGGCTCGACACCCAGCGTGATGACTTCGGCCCCCAGTTCCCAGATGGCGCTGGGTGCCACCTGGTAGGCCGCGCCGTTGGCGCAATCGACCACCACTTTGAGGTCGTCGAAGCGGGTCTCGTCGCTGACCGATTGCTTGACCGCGTGGATATAGCGCCCCTTCGCGTCGTCGTAGCGGCGCGCGCGGCCGATCTCGCTGGCAGGGGCGAGGTCAGGCTCGCATGCGATCAGCGCCTCGATCGCGGCCTCGTCATCGTCCGACAGTTTGAACCCGTCCGGACCGAACAGCTTGATGCCATTGTCGCGGTAGGGATTGTGGCTGGCCGAGATCATCACGCCGAGGTCCGCGCGCATCTCTCGCGTCAGCATGGCGATGGCTGGCGTGGGCAGCGGCCCGGTCTGGATGACATTCACGCCCATGCTGGTGAAGCCGGCGACCAGCGCGCTTTCGACCATGTAGCCCGAAAGGCGCGTGTCCTTGCCGATCACGACGCGGTGCCGGTGGTCGCCGCGCCGGAAATGCGCACCTGCCGCCTGCGCGACGCGCATGGCCATCGCCGCGGTCATCGCGCCTGTGTTGGTTTCTCCCCGGATACCGTCGGTGCCGAAATATTTGCGTGCCATCGAGGGGTCTTCACACCTTTGCTTGTGGTCTCTACCGATGCGGGCCTGCTTGTGAACGTGCAGGCGGACCGAGGGAAGGGGGCAATATCAGCTTGTCGGCATCTGACACCACCACGCCTACCCGGCTCGTGACGCTGAAGCTGCCTGTCTGGTGGACTTTTGGCGGGCTCGTGTGCGGGTTGATAGCAGGGTCCCTGCTGGCAGGGCGCCCCTTTGCCGATGCTGTGCTACCCTTCAGCGAACCTGTCGGGACACTATGGCTGCGCGCCTTGCAGATGACCATTATCCCGCTGGTTGCTGCGCTGCTTGTGCTCGGGATCACGCAGCTGGCCAGCGCGGCACGGGCCGGGGCAACTGCGCGGCGCATGCTCGCCTTCGTGGCACTGGCCCTGGTGTTCAGCGGGCTGGCGACGATCATCGCCATGCCCCTGCTGCTCCAGGCCGTCCCGCCGCCAGCCGGCGCGCAGAGCCTGCTTGCAGCGGACGTAGAGGCGCAACAGGTCCCGGGCCTGTCCGACTTTTTCCTCTCGCTCATCGCGCCCAACATCATCGCGGCGGCGGCCGAAACCGCGATGCTGCCGCTGACGATATTCTTTGCCCTGTTCGCCGTCGCCATCACGCGCCTGTCGCCCGAGCAGTCCGCGATCCTGCGCAGCTTCTTCGAAGCGGTCGCCAATGCCATGCTGCTGGTGATCGGCTGGGTCCTGTGGCTGGCCCCAGTCGGTGTGTTCGCGCTGGCCCTGGGCGTGGCGGTGCGCGCAGGCGGCGATGCGGCGTTCCTGACCCTGCTGCACTATATCCTGACCGTGTCGGCGATGGGTGGGATCGTGCTGGTCGCCGCCTATTTCGTCGGGATGCTGCGCCATGGCCCGTCGAGTTTTGCGCGCGCGATGCTTCCGGCACAGGCAGTTGCGATTTCCACCCAGAGCTCGCTCGCCAGCCTGCCTGCTATGCTGGCGACTGCACGACGTCTGGGCATCGGGGAGAACGTGGCGGACTTTGTGCTTCCGCTGTCGGTGGCGATCTTCCGTGCGACGAGCCCGGCGATGAATCTCGCCGTAGCGATCTATGTCGCGCACCTGTTCGGGATCGAACTGAGCGTGCCCGCCATGCTTGCCGGGCTGGCGGTGGCCTTCGTGATCTCCATCGGATCGGTCAGCCTGCCCGGTACGATCAGCTTCGTGGTGTCCATCGGGCCGATCGCGCTGGCGATGGGCGTACCGGTGGAACCGCTCGCGCTGCTGGTTGCGGTCGAAATGCTGCCCGACATCATGCGCACGCTCGCCAA
This sequence comes from Alteriqipengyuania sp., assembly GCF_964222115.1. NCBI lineage: Bacteria > Pseudomonadati > Pseudomonadota > Alphaproteobacteria > Sphingomonadales > Erythrobacteraceae > Alteriqipengyuania > Alteriqipengyuania sp. The sequence goes on along the minus strand of NZ_CAXQBM010000022.1, from coordinate 114,316 downwards.
TGTCACCGCCGATGTCGCGCTAGCAGGCGCAACCGACCGCGCCGCCCCCGAAAATGGGGCAGAAAATCTTGCAACGGATAGCGCGCCCGCGCGTTCGGAAATGTGAAAGCTAACCCAAACCCAAATAACGGGAGACACCAAAAATGGCCTTCGAAGTAACCCCGCTACCCTACCCCGATACCGTTCTTGCCCCTGCGGTTTCCGCCGAGACGCTTAGCTACCATCATGGCAAGCACCACAAGGCGTATATCGACAAGACCAACGCAGCGATCGAAGGCACCGACCATGCCGACAAGTCTCTGGAAGAGGTCATCGCGGCGGCCCGCGGCAGCGACCAGGGCCTGTTCAACAATTCCGCGCAAAGCTGGAACCACGGCTTCTACTGGCATTCGATGGCAGGCGAGGAATCCGCGCCGTCGGACGAGCTCAAAAGCATGATCGACAGCGCCTTCGGCTCGCTCGATGGCCTGAAGGAGAAGCTGCAGGAACGCGGTGCCGGACACTTCGCCAGCGGCTGGGTGTGGCTGGCCGAAAAGGGCGGATCGCTGACCATCGAAGAAACGCACGATGGCGATACGCTGGCCGATCAGGACGGGGTCAACCCGCTCCTCGTGATCGACCTTTGGGAACACGCCTATTATCTCGACCACCAGAATGCGCGTCCTTCCTACCTGAAGGCGGTGACCGGGGATAAGTTGAACTGGTCCTTTGCGAGCGAGAACCTCGCCCGCGGATCGACCTGGAAATACCCGAACTAAGGCGCGAACAACCGCCACATGAAAGGGGCTCGACCGGAAGCGGTCGGGCCCTTTTGCTATCCGGGTGTGTGCTAGGCTGGCCGGGTGTCTTCGGCGGACGTTACCTCGCCTTCTTCGATCAGCGGCGTCTGGAACAGCGGCTCGCCAAAGATGAAGCCGAGCAGGTTGGGCCGCCCGACATGGTCGAAGAAGGCGGTCAGCATCAGCAGGATCGGAACCGAAAGCAGCGCACCGATCGCGCCCCAGATCCATGTGAAATAGGAAAAGGCGAGCAGGATCATCACCGGGTTCATGGTGAAGCGGCGGCCCAGGATCGCGGGCGTGATCGCGTTCGCCTCGAACACATGGAGGATCACATAGGCGACGGGCGGCACCAGCCCGAGAAATACGGTGTCCGCCGTGCCGAGCCCAAAGAGAGTGAGCAGCGCTGTCATCGCCACCGGCCCGATATAGGGGACGAAATTGAGCAGGGCGGCGAGCCCACCCCACATGATCGGCGCGGGCAGGCCCATTGCCCACGCACCCAGAGCGACGACAATGCCGACGCCCAGATTGATCCAGGCAACCGTCAGGATGTAGACCGCCACCCGATCCTGCACTTCGCGCAGGACACGCGCTGCCTTGACGCTGGTGCCGAAACTGGTGCGACCGAACAGGATATTGCGGCGCACCCGCCCACGCGCTTCGATCATGAAGAAGGCCATCAGGAAGGTCAGCATCACTTCCAGCAGCAAGACAGGCGCGCTGATCGCGACCTGCTGGAACACCGAGGGGCCGGCCAGAGTGACCTCGTTGCCGCCCGCTCCGCCGAACAATTCGGCAATACGCTGGTTGGCGTTAGCCAGCCACGCGAACTCCGCCTGCAATTCCTGGAACCGCATGCCGATCTGCTCGATCAGTTCGGGCAGGCGATCGAACAGCGAAAAGGCCGGTTGCAGGATGGCGCCGAATGCCAGCACCACGATGCCGAGAAAGATGAGCAGCGACAGCACAGAGGCCAGCATGTTCGGCACGCCCCACGAGGACAGGCGATCTGCCAACGGGGCGAGCAATACCGACAGGATTACCGCCGTCGTCACCGGCAGGAACACTACCGATCCGATCGAAAGCACGAAGGGCAGGGCGAGGAACAGACCGATGCCTAGCAGCAGGACCAGCGTGCTCAGCAGCCGCAGCTCCTGTTCGGCAAGCAGGGTACGTTTCTTGGAGGCGACGCTTTTGGGTCGACGCTGCGGCGTCGCTGCCCCCCCGGGATCGTTCACGGGGCGGCACTCCGGTTCGGGCGCGGGTCAGTTGCGCCCATTGGTCGGTTCGGCAAGGCCGTTGCCCGCGGCCACATCGTCCAGCTCTTCCAGGATGGCGCGATGCGCAGTCTCGTCTTCGATCGAGCGCTGGGGGATGTCCCCTTCGGACAGCATGGCATTGAGCGCAGCGCGAGCCCGGCCCACGCGGCTCTTGATCGTGCCGACCGCACAGCCGCAGATATTGGCCGCCTCTTCATAGGAAAAGCCGCCCGCGCCAACCAGCAGCAGCGCTTCGCGCCGTTCGGGTGGCAAGGTCAGCAAGGCGCGGTGCATGTCCGACAGGTGGATCGGCTCCTCCTGACCGGCTGGTGCCGTCAGGATGCGTTCCGCGACATTCTCGTCATATTCGCCGCGAAAGCGATTGCGGCGCATGTCGGTCAGATAGGCATTGCGTAGGATCACGAAGGTCCATGCCCGCATGCTGGTGCCAGGCTCGAACCGCTCCTGCGCGGCCCATGCCTTCATGAGTGTTTCCTGCACGAGATCGTCCGCCATGTCGGGGCGTCCGCACAGGCCGCGCGCGAACGCGCGCAGATGAGGCACGACTTCGGTCAGCTCGCGCTTGAACTCGACCGGGTCCGCTGCCGGCGCAGGGAGTGAACTCATGCTGCGCCCCCGCCAGCCGCATCGTCGTTTTTCGGCTCGTCCAGCTGCGCGAGCAAGTCCTTGAAACTGTCGGGAATTGGTTCGTCCACGACCGAGTCGTACAGATTGCGCAAGCTGTCCGCCCATTGAGGTTTGCTCATCGGGTCGTCCTTGCCGCCCACTGCCCGACCGGAGTGGGCTTTGCTATGTGAATTGTTTTTGTCGTCCATGCCTGTTGGCTACATGGGCCTTCGGTTGCCGAAACCCAAGCCTACCCTTCCCAAAATCGATCCAAGATAACAGGAACGTTGCGCGATGCTCGTGGTTCCCTAGGAAACCGAACAGATCATTCGCCGCATCGCGTGCGGGGATAGCGACAGTAGTGGGGCAGTCTTGGCGTCCGAGAACGCATTCCAGACACGGCGATTCAGGCGATGGCTGATCCACTATCCGCGCGCGGTCCCGGTGGTGATCTTCCTGCTCATCACCGCGATCACGACGCTGAGCGTGTTTGCAATCGAACGGGGCGAGCGCGAACGGGAGCGGGCGGTACTGGACGAAACCGCCCAGGTCATCGCATCCTCGCTCGACCGGCGCGTCAATACCAGCGGGTCCTACCTCATCGCCGGGGCATCGTTGATAAGCACGCTGGAACGTGTGCCTGCCGACCTGTTCCGTCGCTTCGCGACCGAATTGCGACTCGATGCGGATTATCGGGGCGCGGAAGGAATCGGCTGGGCACCGATCGTGCCGCGCAACCAGATCCCTGCGTTCGAGCGTCTGGTTTCCACCGAGATGGGCGTCGATTACACGATCGCACCACCGCCCTCGGGAGACAGCAAATTCGCGGTCCCGGTAACCTTCTTCGAGCCGATGACGCAGCTCGATCCCCGCGCGTATGGGTTCAATATGTACTCGCAGGGAGCCCGCCGCGAAGCGATGCAGGAGGCGATCCGCACCAACCGGCCCACGGCGACAGGCCCCGTCGTGCTCGTCCGCGACCGCAAATCGGGGCGCAAGGGCTTTATCGTCTACATGCCGGTCTTCGAACCCGAGACCAGTGACGAGCGTATTCGCGGCTTTGTCTACAGTCCGTTCAATGCGCAGGATTTCCTCGATTCGGTGCTGACCCGCGAGGTTGTGGGGCGACGCGGTGTGCGTCTCTTCGACGGTGACCCGGTGCCCGCGAACCTCATCGCCACCCACGCGCCGGAGAAGCCGACCGGAAATGTGACGCAGCTCGAGGTCCGCCTCGCCGACCGTCCCATGGTGGTGGAGGTGGAATCCGCGCGCGGCGATGCCTTGTCGCTGCTGTCCATGATCACTCTGCTGTTCGGGATCGCGGTCGCCAGCTTGTCAATGCTGGTGGCGCGATTGCTGACCCAGCAGGCCCATGAAGACCAGGCGGCTCTGAACTTCTATGCCGAGCAGAATTCGATCCGCAACTCGCTGACGCGCGAATTGAATCACCGCGTCAAGAACACGCTCGCCAATGTTCTCTCGATCGTCGCCCTGACCCGTCGCCGTGCCAATTCGCTGGAAGATTTCGCCACCGGACTCGATGGCCGTATCCGCGCACTGTCGGCGACGCACGATCTTTTGACCCAGTCGGAATGGGGCACCACGCCGTTGGAGGCGGTGCTGGAGGCGGAGCTGGCGCCCTATGTGGGCTCCGGGAATGCCTTGCTGGACTTCAGCGGCCCGGCAGTCGAACTCGCGCCCAATGACGCGCTGTCTTTCGGCCTTGCGATCCACGAGCTCGCAACAAATGCTTCGAAATACGGGTCCCTTTCGGTGGAAGACGGCAAGCTGTCTGTCAGCTGGACTCGGCTGCGCGACGATCTGGTCGAAGTGGTGTGGCAAGAGGCCGACGGCCCGCCGGTTGCGCAGGATCGTAGTCGCGGCTTCGGGACCGAACTGATCGAGAAAATTGTCGCGCACGAGCTGAAGCACCCGGTCGATCTCGAATTCGCATCCGCAGGTGTGCGATGCACATTGCGGGTGCCCATTCGCAAGCCGGCCGATTTCAGACTGCGCGCGCGCCGCAGCCAGTTGCGCGAAGCGCCGCCGACCCCCTGACCTTTGCCCGAGCGACAAAGAGAAAGGGCGCCGCAAACGCGACGCCCTTCGTACCTCTGCCTTGCGATTCGAGCCTATGCGGCTGCACTTTCGCTATGATTGTTGAAGAACAGCGCCTGGCTGATCGCCGCGCGTACCGTTGCTTCCTGGAAAGGCTTGGTGACCAGGTAGGTCGGCTCGGGCCGATCGCCGGTGAGCAGCCGTTCCGGATAGGCCGTGATGAAGATCACCGGCACACTGCCAATGCTGAGGATATCGTCCACCGCATCGAGGCCGGACGAACCGTCGGCCAGCTGGATATCCGCGAGCACCAGCCCCGGGGTGTTATTCGCGACAACCTCCTGCGCTTGCGTACGGGTGGCTGCCGTACCGCAGATATCGTGGCCCAACCCGCGGACGAGATCTTCAAGCTGCATCGAGATCAGCGGCTCGTCTTCGATGATGAGCACGCTGGTGGCGGACTCACGGTCGATCTCGGCGATAGCATCCTGCACCATCTTCTCCACTTCCTCTGGCGAGATTTCCATGATCTCGGCCGATTGCTCGATGGTGAAGTCTTCCAGAGTGGTCAGCAGCAATGCCTGCCGGTTGAGCGGGGTGACCGTTTGCAACCGGTCGGCCTCGACCTCGCCCGGGAGGGTGGCGTCGGCGCCGTTGTCGGACACCTCGAGATAGGCGCTCGACCAGACCTTGTTGAACGCGCGGTAGAGCGGCACTCGTCCGCCTTCCAGAGAAGCCTTCAGATCGTCATCGGCCAGTGCGGCCTCAAGCGTCGCCCGAACGAAGGCGTCGCCGGTTTGCTGCGATCCGGTCAGCGCGCGCGCGTAGCGACGCAGGTAAGGGAGATTCGCAGCGACATTTTCACCAATGGACATATATTCTTTCCCGTCTGAACCTTCCCCGCCAACGTGTGGCCTCTCGGGCGGTTCCGACACAATCGCAAGTTCTTCCGCCGACACGATGATGACGTCCGGATGAAAGCCGCGAAAATTTTTTCGATGTGCTCGGAACCCCCGCTCGGTTCGGGGCATTACCCCTATGTCACCGCCGAGACCCCCCTCCCGTCCAAGCGGCTGGTGATACGATCCCGAAGGCCTTCGTTCCGCGAGAAGCGGATCGAAGGCCTTTTTTTATGCGGTGGTCCACAATGCCGATGATCGATGCATTGCGGACGTGCGCTGCCGGCGATGCGGGATCTAGTTTCGTCTGAGCTTCTGCAGCAGCGAGCTTCGCCCACGCGTACCGACGTGCGCCAGCAGTTCCTCGAAATCATAGGGCTTGCTCAGGACCGGGCCCAGGTCGGCGATATGCTTGGGGATTTCCCCGGGCGATCCTGTGGCGAAAATGACCTTTGGCGCATCTGTGCCCAGCGCGCGAACCAGTTCGGCAATGGCCCAGCCATCGCCGCGATCTGCAAGGTGCACATCGAGGATGACGGTTTCGATCCGTCCGTCGCGCAGAGTTTCGGTCGCCTGAGCTGTGGTGGCCGCAATGGTCACGTCGCGCGCGCCCGCCGCCAGCAGGGCATCCTCCACCGCCAGCGCCAGAACGGCGTCGTCCTCTACCACCAGAACGGGGCCAATCTTGCGGGGCTTTGTGTCGGTTGCGCCATCGGGTGGCATTCAGGGTCGTCCTTCGCGAAAGCCATGCCGTGGCGGCAGGGTCAGCCTATCGAACGACGCTGGATGGCTTCGTGTTCCGCTATAAACTTTTCCGATAGATCACGTATTCGCGATTAATCCGGCTATCGATCGTGTCCGCGATGGCAACCATCCCCTGGTTGTCTTCGAGGATCCAGCCGATCTCGGCGCGTTTGGAGCCGAATTTGCCTACAGCATAACTGCGAATATCGCTGATCATCATGAAAGCGAGCTGGCTGGCGAGGCGGGAATTATGCAGCCGCTTGCGCACCCCCATCAGAGGCACACGCATGCCTGAACCTGTGGGTTTCTTCAGCCACAGGAGCGATTTTAGCCAGCCGAACGGGAACAGCTTGCCGCCGGTCTTCGCGAACAGGTCGTTCACGTCGGGCAATGTCAGCATGAAGGCGACAGGTTCGCCATCCAGTTCGGCAATCCGGTTCAGCTCCGGGTGGACCAGCGGCCTCAGGGCCTTGCCCGTATGGGCGACTTCTTCCTCGGTCAGGGGGACAAAGCCCCAGTTGTCCGACCAGGCATCGTTCAGGATTTCGAGAATGATCTCGATCTCGCTCTGATAATTGTCGAGGTCGACCTGCCGCATGCGGATGCGCGGATTGCGCTCGCCCGATTTGACGATCCGCTGTACGAGCGGCGGGAATTCCTGCGTGATGTCGAGATCGTAGGTATAAAGGCTCTTTGCCGGATCGTATCCGTGTCCGGCGATGTAGCCTTCGTATTCCGCCGGGTGATGGCCCATCAGGATCATGGGCGCATGATCCTGCCCGCGCACCAGCAGTCCGGGCTCTTCCCAGATCGACATCGAAATCGGGCCAAGCACTTGCGACATGCCTTTGGCCTTCAACCAGGCTTCGGCAGTGTCCAGCAGCGCCTTGGCCACGTCGCTGTCCTCTGCATCGAAATAGCCGAACATGCCGGTGCCCGGGCCCATACCCTGTTCGGGCGCGATGGTAAGGGCTAGCCGGTCGATATGCGCGCTGATCCTGCCGACCGGCTTTCCCGCGCGATAGGCGATGAACAGCTGGACGTCGGCATGGCTGAAGAACGGGTTCTTGTCCGGATGGACGAGTTCGATCTGCTCGGAACGCATCTGCGGCACGGAGTGCGGCACCTGCGCGGCGAAGCGGCGGCCCAAATCGACGAAAGCCGCACGATCGTGCGGTTTCGCCGCATCGAGCGACGAGACGGTAATGTCAGTCATTATATCCTTGCGATCAGGCCCCGGCTTATGCGGTGGCCTGGTCGTTTTCCTTTGTTAGGGCGCGGCGACGCGGATGGCCTGTGGCGATGCCGCCCGACAGCTCCTTCACCCACGGATAGTCTTTCGCGACCGTCTCGTCGTAACCGAGATTGAAGACGGTCTTCGAACGCTTGGCCCGATCTTTCTTCTGGTAATAGGTCCCCAGCAGGTGATCCCACCAGTAGTTGGTGATCCCGAAATTGCCGGTTTCGTCGAAATAGTGATGCTCGTTATGACGCTGCTTCATGTGCTGCACCCACTTCCACTTCGGCTTGAAGCTGAGGTGCTGGATGCAGTGCATGAATTCGTAATAGCAGGTCGTCAGCAGGCCTGCTGCAAACGCCATCGCCGCGCCACCGATGCCGCCGATCAGGAAACCGATCGGGAGGGTCGCGATCGCGATCGTAGGCAGGGTGGTGTGGAGGGCACCGAACAGCACCGAAAGGTCGTTCGGGTCCTGGTGGTGATCGTAATGGATACGCTTCCACGTCGGCGACAGCCACTTGTGCTTGTACATCCAGGTGCCGTGCAGCACGTACTGGTGCAGCAGGTGCCAGACCAGCGGATACACCATGACGCCTGCGGCAAATGCCGCGATGCTGGCGACCAGCCCCGCAGGCTGCCATGCGTAGACGCCGAAAGCAGCCAGCGCGAGCGCGAGGTAGGCCATGATCGTGTAGTGCTGGAAATAGGCCACCACCAACTCGCGCAGGGTCATGCGGTCGAGGTAATGGCGCCGTTTCCAGAACGGCAAATCGGCATCTGGTTTCGCAGTGTTCGTTTCCGACACGAGCAAAATTCCTGTTTTGCGTACTTAGAGAGCGATCCTACGCTTCTGGACGGATGATGCAATGCCGGACAACCGGCTGCTCCAACCCGAAGCAACAAGCGCGCTGCACTGCAGCATGTCGCCTGAACCGCGCGTGTACTTAGGGTTGGTTGCAAGAAAGTCAATCAAAGCGGGCGGATCATCCCGACCCGCGAACCGGCAGGCATGCCGTGCCGATATTCTTTATCGAGTTCGCTTTGGAGCCTCGGGTGGCTCGCCGGGTGGATGTCGGAAAATCCCATCCGTCGGTAAAAAGGCGCATTCCAAGGTATTTCGACAAAGGTAGTAAGCGTGATTGCGGTAAAGCCGGTGTTGTGCGCATCGATGAAGCAGGCCCGCAGCAAGGCCGAACCGACCCCTTGACCCTGCCAGTCGGGATGCACGCTGAATTCGTATACATGGAGTTCGCGCCCGAAGGGTTCGGTCACCAGAAATCCGATCAACGCGTCATTCGCTGCGGCCACCAGACAATGCCCGCGCCCGATATAACGGGTTAGGCGCTCGACCGGCACGGTGCCTTGGCCGGCAATGTCTTCAAACCCTTCAATTCGCTGGAACAAAGTACCTGCCGCATGCTCGATAGCGGGCATTGCAGGTGCGTCTTCGGGCCGGGCGAGGCGGATATGCCACGTGTCTTGCGTGGAACCACTCACTCTTCGGTGCGCACCAGCACGGTCTCGCCGATCAGCAGGAACAGGAAGAAGGGTGCCCACGCGGCGAGGAAAGGCGGATAGCCACCGAAATTGCCCATGGCGAGCGCGGCATTGTCGATCACGAAATAGGCGAAGCCAAGTGCCATCCCGATCAGGGCGCGCACGAAAAGCTGGCCCGAACGCGCAAGTCCGAAGCCTGCCACGGCGCCGAGGATCGGCATCAGCACTGCCGACAGCGGGCCGGATATCTTGTGCCAGTAATTCGCTTCCAGCTCGTCCGCATCGCGCCCGGCAGCCTTATAGGCGGCAATCGAATCGTCGAGCTGCCACAGGGGCTGCGCCGTCGGGTCGACCGATGCCAGTTCGACTTGCTGCGGCGTCACATCTGGCGCAACGACCAGCTCAAGCGGTTGCGCAACGCTTGCGGTGCCCACGGTAAAGATGCGCGGGTTCTGCATCGCCCAACCATTTGCCCCGCGAATAGCCAGGTCGGCATCGGATTGCTGCGTGATCTCGCCGCTGGGGCTGAAGCGGTAATAGGTGACATCGCGCAGGGTCGGCGCAGGCCCGCTGCTGTCGTAGCTGCGGGCAGTCAGGATATTGGGGCCATCGTCGAGGTAGATCACCCCGCTGGTTTCCGGCGTTTGCGGCAGCGCGCCGAACTCGGACTTCTCCCACACGTTGAGCTGTGCTGCGGACCGCGTCACGATGCGTTCGTTGAACGCAAAGCTGCCGAGCGCCACGACCAGAGCGGTCATGATCAGCGGCGCCAGCACCTGGTGTGCGGAGAGCCCTGCCGCCTTCATCGCAATCACCTCGCTGTTCTGGTTGAGCGTGACGAGCGTGATGATGGTCGCAAGCAGCACCGAGTAGGGCAGGAAACGCTGGATCAGGAGTGGCACCCGCAAGCTGGCATAGAGCCAAAGTTCGGCTTCGCTGTTGCCGGGGACGGCCAGGATCTCTCCGCTGGTGGAAAGCAGGTCCAGCATCATCAGCACCAGCACCAGCATCACCAGCACGGCGAGGATGCGCAGCGAAAACATCTTCGCGAGGTAGAGCGTCAGCGTGCGCGAGGGGAAAAAGTCGAGTGTCATCTAGCGGCCCGTCAACTTGCCTGCTCGGCGCGATAGGCATCGGCGCGGCGGCGGGGGCGGAGGATGCGGCCGATGCGCTTGAGGATCTTCGCAAAGGCATTTTCGAGCGCGCCGATCGGCTGCCCGCCGGGCATGTAGGCGATTTGCCAGAACCACCACAGGATCAGGCCGACAAGGACCGCGAACGGCCCCCATAGGCCCAGCACCGGGTCGATCCGGCCCAGCGCGGCGAAATCCTGCATGTACTGGTTGACCTTGTGATAGGCGACCACCAGCACCACCGCCACGAACACGCCCAGCGCGCTGGTCGATCGCTTGGGCGGGATCGCCAGTGCCACCGCGAGCAGCGGCATGAACAGCATCATCGCCAGCTCGACCATGCGATAGTTGAAGCTCGCCTGGCTGGCATTGCGCTGTGTCTCGCTCGAACTGTCACTCCACCCAATCCGCAGCAGTTCGGGCAGGATATATTCTGCCTCGCCTTCGCCACGCTGGCGGAAGCTCTGGATCGTGGGCAGGTCGATCGGCAGATCGTGCATGGAGAAACTGAGAACGCGCGGGCTCTGGCCAGCAGGGTCTTGCACGATAGTGCCATCGCTCAGGCGCAGGATGATCGTATCGGGATCGTCGTTGGTCGAAAGGAAGCGCCCCTCGCGTGCGCTGATCGAGAGGACCTGACCGTCCTCGGTCACGATCCGGGCAAAAATCCCCTCCAGCTGGCGGCCCGAATCCTCGCTCGATTCGATCCGCAGCGCCATCCGGTCGGCCAGGGTCGTGAACTCGCCGACCTTGATCGATGCGCCGAGCGCGCCCGATCGCAGATCGAACTGCAATTCCTCGTAGTAATATTTGGAGACCGGCTGGATGTAAAACACCAGCGCGGCATTGATCGCCATCAGCACGATAGTGATTGCGTAGGGCACGCGCAGCAGGCGGGTATAGCTGAGTCCGACGGCCCGCATCACGTCCAGTTCGCTGGACAAGGCGAGTTGGCGGAAAGCGAAGAGCGTACCCAGCAGCAGGCCCAGCGGGATCGCGAGGCTGGCATAGTCGGGCAGCAGCGCGCCCAGCATCTGGAACACCACGCCCACCGGGCCACCTTCGGTCGTCACGAAACGGAACAGGCGCAGCATCTGGTCGAGCACCAGCAGCGACGCAGCGAGCACGAACACGCCGAGCAGCGGAACAATGGTCAGGCGAAAAATGTATCGGTCGAGGCGCGAGTTGAAGGGCAAGAATGGTCCCGCGAGTGATTGGATGCTGTCCGGCGTCACGCCCTAGCGCCAAAGCAGGCCCGCGTCATCTGCACGTTTGTCGCTGCCCCGAACTTACGCCTTTTCGAGTGTGCACTGGAGAGGGTGCTGGTTCTGGCGCGCGAAGTCCATCACCTGGTTCACCTTGGTTTCCGCGACCTCGTAAGGGAATATCCCGCACACGCCCACGCCGCGCTGGTGCACGTGGAGCATCACCTGCGTCGCTTCGTCCAGGTCCATCCGGAAAAAGCGTTTGAGCACCATCACGACGAATTCCATCGGCGTGTAATCGTCGTTCAGCATCAGCACCTTGTACTGGCTAGGCTTCTTCGGCTTGGCGCGGGTCTTGGTTGCGATCCCGACCTCGGGCCCGTCCTCGGGAGGGCCGGAGCCGGTGCCGCCATCTTCGTCATTGCCCGCCATCGCCACGGCGCAGGCGCCGATTGCGGGCGTCTCCAAGACTGGTCGGGAAGGGGTGGCTGGTTGGCGCATCAGAAATCAATATCGCAATGCTTGGTCGATCCGCAAGGGATCGCGGTGGAGGGGCGGGCGAAAGCCGGTCTTGTACGAAACGGAAAAGAGGGCCGGACGATCCTGTCGCCCGACCCTCCTTTTTTCGTTGAACCCGACGTACGCTCTCGCTTGTCGGGAAAGCTGTCCGCAATCAGGCGGCGAGCTTGTTCATCTTGTCGACCGTTTCGCTCACGCGGCTGGTCAGCGGTGCGAAAGCTTCGTTGGTCAGCTTGATCCAGGCTTCGGTGTTCTTCGAGCCGGTCGCGATGGCGCTGTCGAACGAACGACGCACGATGTCGCCCTGCAGCTTGACGAGTTCGGTCGGCGATTTCGCGGCAGCCATCAGGCGCGCATCTTCGCTGAACTGGTCGGCAGCCTTGCGGCCTTCTTCAACGGCGTCGCGGGTCAGGTCCTGCATACCGGTGAAGAGGATCTTGCCGGCTTCGGCCATCGCTTCGGCGTTGGCGCGCTGAAAGGTGACCATTTCGCCGGTCATCTCGGTGCCCTTTTCGTACATGCCGGCGAGACGCGTCTGCATTTCGTGGGCCATGTCGGTGGCGATGTTCTTGGTGTCGGTCTTGGTAGCCATGGTGGTGTCCTTCGATACGGGGGGGGCAACGCGCTTGGCGCCGCCCGATTTGGTTGGGGTTTTCTTGAGGGTGGTCTTCTTGGTCGTCGTTTTGGCAGTGGCAGTCTTGGCCGGAGCCTTCTTCGCCAAAACCTTCTTGGCCGGTTTCGTCGCAGGCGCCTTGGTGGCGGGCTTGCCGGCGGTCGGCTTCTTGGCCGCAGCAGTGGTCGGCTTTTTCGCGACCTTCGCCTTGGCGGACTGCTTTACGGGAGGCTTCCTGGCAGGAGCTTCGGGTGCAGGAGCCGCAGCCTTCGCGGCATCCGTCCCGGCCGGAGCTGCCTTCGGCTGACTGTCGGACTTCGCGGCAACGGCGGTTTCATACGCCTTCTGCGCCGCGGCATCGCCCGTGTCGGATACTGTATCGGCCATGTGAACCTCGTGGTCTTTGCTGCAATGCACAAATACGCATAGCGACTGCGAGATTCAAGTCCTTTTTGTGCGTCGCACAAAACTGCCTTACGTTAGGGAAATCTGACCTTTAGCGCGACTTTACATAACGTCCGGGGGCAGGCTCGATAATCTTGTCCGCCTTGGTTTTACCTGGATGCCGTTTGCCGGTCGCGGTTGTTTCCTCGTCGTCGTGTGCACGGATCCAGTCGATCCAGTCGGGCCACCAGCTGCCCGGATGCTCGGTCGCGCCTGCGCGGAATTCTTCCAGCGTCTCGACGTCGTCGGCCTCGTTGATCCAGTACTGGTACTTGTTCGCACCCGGTGGATTGACCACGCCCGCGATGTGGCCCGATCCGGCGAGCACAAAGCGCATTGGCCCGCTGAAATGCTCGGTGATCTTCCAGACGCTGGTGGCCGGGGCGATATGGTCTTCCTTGCCCGCCTGCACATAGGTCGGCACCTTGACCTTGGTCAGGTCGATCGGGTGTCCCAGTGCCTTCAGCTTGCCCGGTTGCACCAGCAGGTTGTCTCGATACAGGTCCTGCAGGTAAGCGCGATGCCACTTCGCGGGCAGGTTGGTAACATCGCCGTTCCAGTGCAGCAGGTCGAAGGCGGTGTAGTCTTCCCCCAGCAGGTAGTTGCGGACAACATAATTCCAGATCAGGTCCTTGCCGCGCAGCAGGTTGAATGTGGCAGCCATGTAGCGCCCGTCGAGGAACCCGTCGCGCTCCAGACTCTGGATCGCGGCCATCTGCTGGTTGCCGATAAAGTGCAGCAGCTCGCCCGCGTCGGAGAAGTCGATCTGTGCGGTGAAGAAGGTCGCGCTCTTGACCTTGTCGATATCCTTCCTGTCGGCCAGCACCGCAAGCGTTGCGGCCAGCGTGGTCCCGGCTACGCAATAGCCGATAGTATGCACGTTTTCGACCTTGAGGCGCTTTCTCACATGGTCGATCGCCTCGATCTGGGCGGCGATGTAATCGTCCCATACCACGTCCTTCAGGGAGGCATCGGCGGACTTCCAGCTGACCATGAAGACGCTCAGCCCCTGGTCGACCGCCCATTTGACGAAGCTCTTCTTCTCGTTGAGGTCGAGGATATAGAACCGGTTGATCCACGGCGGGAAGATCACCAGCGGCACGCTCAACACTTTGTCGGTGGTGGGCGTGTACTGGATCAGCTGGAACAGGTCCGTTTCGTACACCACTTGGCCGGGCGTGGTGGCAATATTCTTGCCCACCTCGAACGCCTCCGGGTCCGAATGCGTGAGCTGCCCCTTCTGCAAATCGCGCAGCAGGTTCTCCATGCCCTTCACCAGACTCTCGCCACGCGTTTCCATGATGCGGTCGAGCACGATCGGGTTGGTTGCCGCGAAGTTGGCGGGGCTTAGCGCTTCGGCCATTGCCTGAGTGGCGAATTTCAACTGTTCGCGCTTACCCGGATCGACATGGTCCATCTTTTCGACCATCGCCATCACGCGTTCGGATAGGAGCAGGTAGGTCTGGTGAATCAGCGCGAAGACCGGCTGCTCGCGCCAGCGCGGGTCGGCAAAGCGCCGGTCTTCGCGGGGCAGTGCCGGTTCGTCTTTTTCGCCGGCCTCGTTTGCGCCCGGCAGCACCAGCGCCTGCCATAGCTGCGCACTTTCCGCCCACCAGCGCTGCTGTTCGGCAGGATCGGCGAAAGGGAGCTGCGCGGCCCAGTTCTCGAACATGGCGAACCATTTGGCAGGATCGCCCGCCATCATCTCGCCCGTCGCCTCGAGTGCATGGTTTTGGCAGAACTCGACCCACATGGTCTGCATACGGGTCGTGTTCTCGGCCCATTTCTGCAGGTCTGCCATAGGCGCCGTGGAAGACTTTTTACCGTCGCCCGATGCGTCGGCCAGCGGGGCGAACATCATCTCGGTCCAGCGCGCCTGCGCTTCCAGCATCGCGCTGAAGGGATCGTCCCCCGAAGAGCTGCCCGACGAACTGGACGAAGACTGCGTCACCGTAAGGGTCCTTTCCAAAAGCATGCCGTCCGGGTCGCGACCCCTCGAAGGCCCAGCGGGAAAATACTTCGCATCCTCTCAACAGGACCAATTGCACAGATGCGCCTACCGTTCCAGAAAGGAGCACTACGCCATCCCAGCGGGAGCCAAGATTGAGCGACGAGCAATTCTACCGGATGCGGCGCCTGCCGCCCTACGTGATCGCCGAAGTCAACGCGATGCGGCACGCCGCGCGTGCAGCGGGGCGCGACATCATCGATCTGGGGATGGGCAACCCGGACCGGCCGCCGCCCCAGCATGTGATCGACAAGCTGTGCGAGGTTGCAGGTAAGCCCAGCGCGCACGGCTATAGCCAGTCGCGCGGCATTCCGGGCCTGCGCAAGGCCCAGGCGAATTACTATGGCCGCCGCTTCGGGGTGGAGCTCGACCCCGAGCGTGAGGTGGTGGTGACGATGGGTTCGAAAGAGGGCCTGTCGTCGATGGCGACGGCAATCGTTGCACCGGGCGACGTGGTGCTCGCACCGAGCCCGTCCTACCCGATCCACACCTATGGCTTCATTATCGCCGGAGCCACCATCCGCTCCGTGCCGACCACGCCTGACGAGGCCTATTTCGAAGCGCTCGAGCAGGCGATGGCCTACACTTCTCCGCGGCCCAGCGTGCTTGTGGTCAACTATCCCTCCAACCCCACCGCAGAAACCGTCGACCTCGCCTTCTACGAACGGCTGGTCGCCTGGGCGCGCGAGAACCGGGTGTGGGTGCTGTCCGACCTCGCCTATTCCGAGCTCTATTACGACGGCAAGCCGACCCGATCGATCCTGGAAGTGCCCGGCGCAAAGGACATTGCGGTCGAGTTCACCTCCATGTCCAAGACCTATTCGATGGCCGGGTGGCGGATGGGATTCGCGGTCGGCAACCCGACGCTGATCGCGGCGCTGACCCGGGTCAAATCCTACCTCGATTACGGCGCGTTTACGCCGATCCAGGCGGCGGCCTGCGCGGCGCTCAACGGTCCGCAGGACATCGTCGAGGAAAACCGGCTGCGCTATCAGAACCGGCGCGACGTGATGGTCGAGAGTTTCGGCCGCGCCGGGTGGGACATTCCCGTGCCGCCAGCCAGCATGTTCGCGTGGGCTCCGCTGCCCCCGGGGTTCGAGGGTATGGGCAGCCTCGATTTCTCCAAACAGCTGTTGGAGCAGGCGGGCGTCGCGGTGGCGGCCGGGATCGGGTATGGCGAAGAGGGCGAAGGCTTCGTGCGGATCGCGATGGTCGAGAACGAGCAGCGCATTCGCCAGGCCGCGCGCAACATCAAGCGGTTCCTCCAACGTGCCAACGACTAGACAAGGCGCTCAGTAGCAAACTTTTATCATCCATTCCGGATTATTCTTTTTTTCCAATAACGTAGGCTTCGTGGCACTATGCTCGTCCGGGTGAAGACAGCGGGCGGCGGGGGCGCGTGCACGCAGCGCAGCAACTTATTGCGAGATGGATGGATGCGGGCCCGCTGCGGCTCGACCTGTTCCATCGCGACGCTGCCTATGAAGGGCGGTGGCTGGCGCTACATCCTCGCGAGTTCTCCTTGCTGTGGCGGCTGGCCGAAACACCGGAGCACACCGTCAGCCAGCGCGCCCTGCTGGCCGATGTGTGGCGCCTGCCTTTCGAGCCTGGCACCAACCGCGTAGCGGTCCACATCGCACGGCTGCGCCGCAAGCTGGAAGCGCACGGTCTTGACGCGATGATCGATACCGACGGACCCGGCTATCGCCTGATCCCCTGTCGAGCATCGCAAAGCGGGCTGGACAGCACGCCGGCCATGCGCAACCACGGGTGTCACCTGATCGAGGAGGATTGCGGCATGGCAACACAAGCGGATGAGAAGCGCGTCGAGAGCACGATGGGCGAGGATGGCGTGATGCATGTCCGCCTCAACCGGCCGGACAAGATGAACGCGCTCGACCCGGAAATGTTCGCCGCGATCATAGCTGCGGGCGAGGCCCTGATGGACCGCAAGGACGTGCGCGTGGTGGTGCTCTCGGGCGAGGGGCGCAGCTTTTGCGCCGGCCTCGACACCTCCAGCTTCGCGCGCACGCCCGATCCGGACGAGCCCAAGCTGACCGATCGCACGCATGGCGATTCCAACACCTACCAGCAGGTCGCCACGATTTGGCGCAAGCTGCCCATGCCGGTGATCGCTGCGCTGCACGGGGTGTGCTTCGGCGGCGGGATGCAGATTGCCAGTGGGGCGGATGTTCGCGTTGCGGCGCCCGATACACGCATGGCGATCATGGAAATGAAATGGGGCCTGGTGCCCGACATGGGCGGCTATCAGCTGTGGCGCGGGCTGGTGCGCGACGACGTGCTGCGTGAGCTGGTCTATACCAACCGTGAATTTTCGGGCGAGGAAGCAGTTCAGCTGGGCCTCGCGACCTTCGTGGCCGACGATCCGCTGGCCAAGGCGATGGAGATCGCGGCCACGATCGCTCAGCGCAACCCGGATGCGGTGCGCGCGGCCAAGCGGCTCCACAACCGGATGCATGACGAGAGCGGACCGGACCTGCTGATGGCCGAAAGTGTCGAGCAGGCGGGCGTGATCCGTCAGCCCAACCAGATCGAAGCGGTGATGGCGGGCATGGCCAAGCGCCGGCCGGAGTTCGGGGACGCGTCTTGATTTAGAAAGTTAACCCGCCGCCACGCCTCCTCATCCGGCCGCCATAGCCTGCTGGTATCTTTGGTGGCCGGGTGGGGAGGCGGGGCGGCAGGTCTGAACCGCTGTGAGGCGGAAAAGAGCCCTAACCAAAAATCGCCACGGCCTGCTGACCTGTCAGAACGAGCCGCCCATCCGCATTCCACAGGCGCAGACGCTCGCTCGAATAGCCGTGATCGGCATGATCGCTGGCGGTTTCCACGAGCCACCAGCCATCGCGTGTTTCCGCCTCCGGATCGAGGATGTTGATCGCCCAGTTCATAGAGCTCATTGGTCCGGGCCGCTCCATCACGCGCATGGCGCTGGGCGGATTGACGTCGCCCAGCAGAATCGAGCGGGCGACCGGATCGAGCCCGTCGTCATTCTTCAGGCGAACCCAGCGCCGCACGCTGGGCGCATCGCCGTGCCCCCCCGCGGGTGCGGCGCGGCGAATCTCAAGCTGGTGCTGGACAAAGGCGGGGCCCACGCCCTCCATCATCGGTTCGGCCTTTTCGACGGGGATCGGTGCCGGGCTTGCAGCCTGTGCGTGGTAGACGCCGTTGGCTTCGCGTGCGGTACCGAACAGCCAGAACGACGTCAGCGCTGGATTGCCATCGACCAACAGGTCGACGCGCACCTGAGTTACGTTGCGACCCTGCCGCATGATTTCGGTGCGAGGGGTCACTTCCGCACCCACGGGGGCCACAAAGGCGACTTGCGCAGATCGTAAGGGCGGCAATTCCGGGAAAGCTCGTATTGCAGCGGTGTAAGCCACCAGCGCGCTCGCCCCGCCATAAAGCGTTCGGCCCTGCATCCATTCCTCGGCGGGGAGAGTCACGGTCTCGCCATTCCCGGCGATCGGTTCGAGCATTGCGGTAATCGACATGCGTACGGCCTTAGACGAACCTTCCGTTAAGGGAAGCCTGCCGAGCTATAAGATGGGCCGAATGAAAAATGGAACCGAAAGACGATTGAACTGCCCCGGCCAAGCCGCTAGACGCCCCGCTTCGCGCCAAGCCCGCGCAAGTGGGGCCCGATGGCGGAGTGGTTACGCAGAGGACTGCAAATCCTTGCACGCCGGTTCGATTCCGGCTCGGGCCTCCATTTTCCCTTATACTCAGGCTGCCAGCGCCGCCGCGTCCCTGGCGCGCTCGCGGATCGCGTCGAAATCGCGCTCCCCACTGCGAACCAGCCAGCTGCCGCCGACACACAGGACCTGCGGGATCGCGAGCCAGTCTGCCGCGGTGTCCTGCTTTATCCCGCCGGTGGGGCAGAACTTCACATCGCCGAATGGCCCCGTGAGTGCCTTCAGCGCGGCGATCCCGCCATTGGCCTCTGCCGGGAAGAACTTGAAATGCGCCAGCCCCATGTCGAGCCCACGCATGATGTCGCCCGCATTGGCGATGCCCGGGAGGAAGGGAATGTCGGCCCGGATGGCTGCGCGGCCCAATTCGTCTGTCAGGCCGGGGGACACTATAAATTCGCTGCCCGCGTCGATCGCCGCGCGCAGCTGTGCCTGGTTGGTCACCGTACCGGCGCCAATGATCGCGCCTTCGACCGATTTCATGGCCCGGATCGCATCGAGCGCGGCCGGTGTTCGCAGGGTAACCTCCAGAACGCGGAGCCCGCCATCCACCAGCGCCTGCGCCAGGGGCACGGCGTCTGCCACATCCTCAACCACCAGCACCGGGATGACCGGCGCGGCGCGCATCACCTGTTCGATAGGGTTCATGCGTTATGTTCCTGCGCAAAGGCTGCCGCGGCCCCGAAGAGCCCCGGTTGCGGATGGATAAGGAGTTTGACGGGAATCGACTCCATCAGTTTCTGGAACCGCCCCTTGGCAACGAACCGCTCGGCAAAGCCGCTGGTGGTCGATAGCTGGTCGCGGATACGGTAGCCGAGCCCCCCGGCAATCACCACGGCGTTGGCCCCCTGCGCCAGCGCGAAATCGCCCGCAGCCGCACCGAGTGCGAGGCTGAACCGGTCGAATGCCGCGGCGGCGAGACTGTCGCTCCCTTCGAGGGCGCGGGTCCACAATTCACGGTCCTCGACGCTTTCCACCGCCCTGTGCTCGAGCGCGGCGAGCGCTTCGTAGATCGCGACGAGGCCGGGACCAGAGACAACCCGCTCTACCGAGACGCGGGTGAACTGCTTGCGCAGCCGCTGGAGTATAGCGTCCTCGGTGCTGTCGAGCGGCGAATACTCCATGTGTCCGCCCTCGGTTTCCACCACATGATAGCTGCCATCTGCGCGCAGCACATAGGCGACGCCGAGGCCGGTGCCGGGGCCGATGATGCTGATCACGCCCTTGTCGGGTAGCGGTTGTTGCGGGCCGCACAAATGTTCGAGCATCTCTTCGCCGCATTGCTGGACCGCGTGGCCGACCGCGCCGAAATCATTGACCAGCGTGTAGCGATCGACCCCCAGCTTCGCTTCGACCTGCGATGGCCGGATGATCCAGGGGTTATTGGTCATCTTGAGCACTTCGCCGCGGATCGGGGTCGCCAGCGCCAGCGATGCGGCCTTTGGCATTGCGCGAATCAGCTGCACGCCCGCCGCCTCCCACGCGGTCTGCAGGCTCGCATATTCGGCGCATTTGAGTGTCACCGGCTCGCCCAGCGATTTCACCTGCCGCCCTTCGATCTCGGCAATGGCGAAGCGGGCATGCGTGCCGCCGATATCGGCAACCGCGATCTCTTGGGGCGTGCTCAAAGTCCTGCCTCCGCAAGCATTGCGCTGCCGCCCTTTTCCGCCGGGTCGCTATGGTGACGCAGCATGGCGAAGAGTTCGCGCCCCGTACCCCATTCCTGCGGCGGCGGCGGTGCCTGTTCGCGCGCAGCCCATTCCGCCGCATCGACCAGCGCTTCCAGCGTGCCGGTGGTGGCGCACACGCGGACTATGTCGCCGTCGTGCAACTTGCCCAGCGGTCCGCCGTGGAAAGCCTCGGGCGAGACGTGGATCGCGGATGGCACCTTGCCACTAGCGCCGGACATGCGCCCATCGGTGACGAGCGCGACCTTGTAACCGCGATCCTGGATGACGCCCAGCGGGGAGGTCAACTTGTGCAATTCGGGCATGCCGTTGGCGGCGGGACCCTGGAAGCGCAGGACGACCACCACATCGCGGTCTAGCTCGCCCGCCTTGAAGGCTTCGGCGACGCTGTGCTGGTCGGTGAACACGCGCGCAGGCGCCTCGATCGTATGGCGTTCGGGATCGACCGCGCTCACCTTCATCGTTGCGCGCCCCAGATTGCCTTGCAGCAGCGCCAGCCCGCCATCCTTGCGGAAGGGATCGGATGCGGGCTTGAGTAGCGTGTCGTCGCGGCTCTCCTTTGCGGCCGGGTGCCAGACGAGTTCCTCGCCATCCATCACCGGCTCCTGCGCGCCTTCGGCGAGCGAGGCACCATAGACCGTGCGGATATCCCCGTGCGCGAGACCTGCATCGAGCAATTCGCGGATCACGTAAGGCATGCCGCCAGCGGCGTGGAAGTAGTTTATGTCGCCCGCGCCGTTGGGATAGACGCTGGCGATCAGCGGGACGATGTCGCTGAGTTCGTCCATGTCATCCCAGTCGAGGATGATGCCCGCCGCGCGGGCGATGGCGGGGAGGTGGATCACGTGGTTGGTCGATCCGCCCGTCGCGAGCAGGCCGACCACCGCATTCACGATGGCCTTTTCATCGATGCAATGGCCGAGCGGGCGATAGTCCGAGTTCGGTTGGCCGTCTTTGGCCCAGCCGATCTCGGTCATCCGGTGGACCGCGGCGCGGGTGAGTTCCTGCCGCAGCTTGTTGCCAGGATTGACGAAGCTGGAGCCGGGCATGTGCAGCCCCATCATCTCCATCATCATCTGGTTCGAGTTGGCGGTGCCGTAGAAAGTGCAGGTGCCCGCGCCGTGGTAGGATGCGCTTTCGGCGTCCATCAGTTCCTTTTCGCCCACCTTGCCCTCGGCATAGAGCTGGCGGACGCGGATCTTCTCCTTGTTCGCAAGGCCCGAAGGCATCGGGCCGGCGGGGACGAGGATCGTCGGCAGGTGGCCGAAGCGCAGCGTGCCGATCAGCAGGCCCGGCCCGATCGTGTCGCAATTTCCCAGCAGCAGCGCACCTTCGAACATTCCGTGTGACAGGCCGACCGCGGTACTCATCGCGATCACGTCGCGGCTGAACAGCGACAGCTCCATGCTGTCCTGCCCCTGCGTCACGCCATCGCACATAGCGGGCACTCCGCCCGCAACCTGCGCAGTCGCGCCGCGTTCGCGTGCGAAGATCTTTATCTGCTCGGGATAGCGGCCATAGGGCTGATGCGCGCTGAGCATGTCATTATAGGCGGTGACGATGCCGATGTTCATCGCCTTGCCGCTGCGAATCATGGCCTTGTCATCACCGCTCGCCGCGAAGCCGTGCGCGAGGTTGCCGCAGGAAAGGGTGGGGCGGTGAACCCCCTCGTCGCGCTGCCGGTCGATCAGGTCGAGGTAGCGCTGGCGGCTATCCTTCGAGCGCGCGACGATCCGGTCGGTGACCGTGGCGAGCGTGGGGTGCAGGCTCATGCGGGGCTCCAGTAAAATTCGGCGGGTGCCGATCCGATCACTACGCCCACCGGGAAGCGGCTCCTGTTCCCGTCGGACAGGGCTTCGAGCAGCACGTCGCGTTTGTCAGCGCCGCGTAGCGAAAGCATCCGGTGGCGGGCTGAGCGGATGGCCGCGGGGCTGAGAGTGATGCGAGGCACGGGCGCTTCGGGCGGCAGCGGATCGGGCGTAACCTTGAGCGCGCGTTCGTCGGTGGTCAGCGCTTCACGGTAATCCGGTCCGGGGAAAATCGACGCCGTATGCCCGTCTCCGCCGACACCGAGCCATACGAGGTCGAGCGGCCAGGGCAGGTCGGCAAGACGCCGGTTGGCATTTTCGGCCCTTGTCTCGTCCCCGTCGACCATCGGCACGAGCTTCGCCCCGGTGGCTCCGAAATAGCGAGAAAGCATCCCGAAGTTCGACAGTGGGTCGTCGCGATCGACCATGCGGTCGTCACCCGGCAGGATCGTCACCTTCGTCCAGGCGAGCGGACGCTTCGCGAGCAGTTCGAACGCCGGTGCCGGTGTCGAACCACCTGGGAAGGCAAGCACGGCGGTGCCTCGTTCCGCAATCGCGCCCTCGACGATTTCCGCGACCCGATCTGCGCATGCGGCAGCCATCGCCTCCCCATTATCGAAGGCGAGCCATCCCTCGGGGCGCCACTGACCGGAAGGATCATTCATGCCAGGTCACCCCGTCACGCTCGGTCAGGGCGACTGCCGCGCTCGGCCCCCAGCTGCCCGATCCGTAGGACTTGGGCTGCATGTCATTATCTCTCCAGACCTTGCGGATTGCGTCGATCCAGGTCCACTGCGCCTCTACCTCGTCGCGGCGCACGAACAGCGTCGGGTCACCGTCGATCAGGTCGAGCAGCAGTCGCTCGTAAGCGATCCGTCGCCGCGCCTTGGAGAATGCCTGCGTGAGCGAGAGGTCGAGCGGCACTTCGCGCAGGGAAACCCCGTCACGGTCCATCCCCGGCTCCTTCGCCATCACCATCAGTCGCACGTATTCTTCGGGCTGCAATCGGATGACGAGCCGGTTGGCGTGCAGCTTTCCGCCGCGCTGGGCGAAGATGTTGTGCGGCACCGGCTTGAACTGGATCACGATCTCGCTGCGACGCTCGGCCATGCGCTTGCCCGTGCGCAGGTAGAAGGGCACGCCCTGCCAGCGCCAGTTGTCGACATGCGCCTTCAGCGCGACGAATGTCTCGGCATCGGACGGTTCGCCCAGATCGTCGGCATAGGCCTGCACGGCCTCGCCCTTCACCGCGCCGCTACCATACTGGCCGCGCACCATCTCGTCCGCCCCGACCGGCCTCAGGCAGCGCAGTACCTTTACCTTCTCGTCGCGAACGCTGGTCGAATCGAAATCCGCTGGAGGCTCCATTGCGGTCAGCGCGAGCAGTTGGAGCATGTGGTTCTGCACCATGTCGCGCAACGCGCCGGTCTCGTCGTAGAAGCCGTGGCGGCCTTCGAGACCTACGGTTTCGCTGACGGTGATCTGCACATGGTCGATCCCGTTCGCGTTCCACAGCGGCTCGAACATTGCATTGGCGAAGCGCAAGGCCATCAGGTTCTGGACGGTTTCCTTGCCCAGATAGTGGTCGATGCGGAAAATCCGGCCCTCGTTGAAGGCGCTGGCAACCGCATCGTTGATGACGCGCGAACTGGCGAGATCATTGCCGAGCGGTTTTTCAAGGCCGATCCGAACGTTCTCGCCTGCCAGCCCCGCCGACTGCAGCCCGCGAATCGTGGGTTCGAACAGGAAGGGCGCGGTCGACAGGAAGATCGAGAGCCCACCCGAAATATCGCCCAGCTGCGCGGCGAGATCGTCGAAGCCCTCGATGGTGGACGCGTCGAGGGGCTGGTAATGCAGGCGCTGCAGGAAAGACGCGATCTTGCCATCATCTTTCCGGTCTTCGGGCAGGTATTCGCACAGCGCCTCGTTCGCGATGCCGCGATAATCCTCGTCGGTCAGTTCGCTGCGTGCGGTGCCGAAAATGCGCAGATCCTCCGCAATCAGCCCGTCCTCGTGCAGGGCATAGAGCGAGGGCAGGAGCATGCGCTTGGCCAGATCGCCGGTCGCCCCGAACAGCAGGAGGGTGGAAGAGGATGCCGCCATTTAGTCCGTTTCTCCTTCGAACGCACGTTCTGCGAGTATCAGCGCGCCGCAAATGCCCGAGTCCTGCCCCAATCCCGGAGCGACGACTTCTTGTCTCGAACGACCGGGAAGATATTCGGCTCCGATCGCGAAGGTTCGCTCTCGCACCCTCTCGATCAAGCCGGGAGTCTGCATCACGCCGCCGCCGAGAACGATCGTATCGACTGCCACGGTCGCGAAGGTCGTATGGCAAAGCTGCGCGAGATAGCCAGCGACATATGTATGCGCGGGATGATCGGCGGGCAGTTCCGACAGGGTCTTGCCCCAGCGCGCCTTGATCGCAGGGCCGCTGGCGAGGCCTTCCACGCAATCGCCGTGAAACGGGCAAATGCCCGGGAAATCGAAATCCTCGCCGTCGCGCCGCACGAACATGTGGCCAAGTTCGGGATGGCCCGCGCCGTGCACCGGTCTGCCATCGAGCACCAGCCCGCCGCCGATCCCGGTGCCCACTGTGATATAGGCAAGCGAGCCGTCGCCTGCCCCGGCACCAAAGGCATTTTCGGCCAATGCTGCGCCGTTCACATCGGTATCGAAGCCGACTGGGCAGGCGAGCGCGCGGCCAAGCGGGCCCACCACGTCTGTCTGCGCCCAGCCGGGCTTGGGCGTATCGGTGATATGGCCCCACCTGGGTGAGGCGCGATCGAGTTCGACCGGCCCGAAGCTGGCAATGCCGAGCGCCACGAGTGGGCCATGCTGGGAGAACCACTTCGCCGTGGTGGCCATTGTCACGTCAGGGGTCGTGGTGGGGATCGTTTCGCGCGCGACGATCTCTTGCGGCGAATGGCCGACTGCGAGGACGAACTTTGTCCCGCCAGCTTCTATCCCGCCCAGCAGCGGTCGTGCATTCCGGCTCGCCATTCGGACAACCTCCCTCGCGTGGTGCGCTATGCCACGACCGGGCGTGGCGGTGACAAGCGGCATTCGTATTCATGTTGAGGCAGATCGTCCAACCGGCACGGCGGAACGTGAAACGGCCCGCCGCGAAGTTCGCAGCGGGCCGTCCGTGATGATGGGCCTGAAAGCCCGTGCGACTAGAAGCTGGCCGAGAGTGTAAACACCGCCGCGCCGTCTTGCCCTGCTACACTGGGCAGGTCCGTATCGACATAGGCGATGCCGAAGGTCAGGATGTCGTACGAAACGCTCGCCCCCAGCGACCAGTCCATATAGCCGCCCGATCCATAATCGAGGCTGCCTTCGGAATAGCCGAGCTGGGCCGAAAGGCTGATCGGCGTGTCGGGAATCCCGGCGCCCAATCCACCGTAGACGTAGATATTGTCGCTCGCCAACGCCGTGCCCTGTTCGGGGGCATAGGCTGCACCGACGGTCGCTTCGACCGGGCCTAGCGCCGCCGTGACGGAGGCATAGGGCTCCACATAATCGCTATCGCCGACGGTATCGTCGCCATTGGGATAGATGTAGTAGAGCACACCCGCGTCGATCGAGATGTTCGGCGCGACATCGCCGGACCACCCGGCATAGATGTCTACCTCGGAGTTGCCGTAAAGCGCGCTGTCTTCGAGCGAGGACGCCCAGGTTCCGATGTAAAAGCCGCTTTCGTGACTGAGATCGAAGCCGCCCTGGATTGCGATGTCCTCGTCCGAGAACGACACCCCGCGAAAGCGATAATCGGTCGTCATGGCCACATTGGCGCTGACTTCGATCGGGCCGGCATCTTCTTCTTCCTGCGCGAGCACCGGGCTCGACACAAACATGGTGGCCAGCATGGCCAGTGGGGCAATCTTCGAAAAACGCATTGTAGTTCTCCTAAAAACTCGCCCTCTCCCCCTCGTTAGAGACCCGGGGCCGCGTCCTGATCTTGTTGGCAGGATCGTGGCTCCGGGCCGTTGTTCGCATCAATAGTTGTAGGCGCGCTCCCCATGTTCGCTGAGGTCGAGGCCGTCGCGCTCCTTCTCTTCGGAGACACGCCCGCCGGTGATCAGCTTCGCAACAAGAAAGGCGATCGAGGCACCAACGGCTGCCCATGCGATCGCCACGCCGACGCCCATCGCCTGAATGATGAACTGAGCGCCTGCGTCGTACTCCGCATCGCCCGGTCCGCCGAGGCCCGGCATCATGGTGAAGGCAGTGCCGAGCGAGCCGACGATGCCGCCGATCCCGTGGATGCCGAACACGTCCGCGGTGTCGTCCAGCCCCAGCCGCGGTTTAAGCATGGTGACGAACCAGAAACACACCAGTGCGGCGATTGCACCGATCAGGATTGCGCCGAAGGGCCCGCTATTGCCCGCCGCAGGAGTGACCGCGACGAGGCCGGCAATGGCGCCCGAGCAGCCGCCCAGCAGCGAACCCTTGCGGCCGCTGATGGTCTCGCCCAGCATCCAGAACAGCACGCCCGCTGCCGTGGCAACGAAGGTGTTGAGCACTGCGAGCGAGGCAACGCCGTCCGCTTCCAGTTCGGAGCCGCCGTTGAAGCCGAACCAGCCAACCCACAGCAGGCCGGTGCCGATCAGCGTCATCGTCAGCGAGTGCGGCGGCATAGGTTCTTTCGGATAGCCGACCCGCTTGCCCAGGATCAGGCAGCCCATCAGCGCAGAGACGCCCGCGTTGATGTGGACCACCGTGCCGCCAGCGAAGTCGAGCGCCCCCCATTCAAAGATCAGCCCGCCGGTTGCCCAAACCATGTGCGCAATCGGGAAGTAGACGATCGTCAACCAGATGGCGGCAAACACCATCATGGTAGAGAACTTGGCCCGTTCCATCGTGCCGCCCACGACCAGCGCCGCGGTGATCGCGGCGAAGGTCAGCTGGAAGGCGATGAAGATATATTCGGGAATCTCGACACCGTCGCTGAAGGTCGCCGCGCCGGAATCGGCCGTGACACCTTTCAGGAAGACCTTGCCGAAATCGGCGATGAAGGCGTTGCCGGTATCGCCGAACGCCATCGAATACCCGTACATGACCCAGATGATCATCGCGAGGCAGGCGACGCCGAGTACCTGCGTGAGCACCGAAGCCATGTTCTTGGTCCGCGCAAGCCCGCCGTAGAACAGTGCGAGGCCGGGCACGATCATCGCCATAACCAGCACGGTGGCGACGATCATCCACGCGGTATCGCCCTTGGCGATCGTGGCGGCGGCTTCGGCCGCCTCGGGCGCCGCAGCGGGCGCGGCAAAGGCGGGTGCTGCGGCAAGCATGCCGAGCCCCGCTGCGGTCAATGATTTCAAGCTAAGCTTCATGTTTCGCCCCCTCAAAGCGCGGTGTCGTCGGTTTCGCCGGTGCGGATGCGCAGCGCCGAGGAAACATCGATGGTGAAGATCTTGCCGTCGCCGATGGCGTCGGTCTTGGCAGCCGCGGCAATCGCCTCGACAGCTTTTGCTGCGACTGCGTCGTCGACCACGGTTTCGATCCGAACCTTGGGCACGAAGCTCGTGTCGTATTCGGCGCCGCGATAGACCTCCGTATGGCCTTTTTGGCGGCCGAAACCCTTGGCTTCGGACACGGTCAAGCCGGTCACGCCGACGCCGGTGAGTGCTTCCACCACCTCGTCGAGCTTGAACGGTTTTATGATGGCAATGATAAGTTTCATGCTTCCCCCTGGCAGCGAAATTACAGCGACAAGAACCATGCCGTTCAATTCTTGCTTGAACGGTCACGGATTTGTCATTTATGATGCATCGCACAAATTTCGGGGAATCGTCAATCTGGCAGGATTAGACTGGAATTAAGAACTTAAAGCTTTGATTTAGAGGGGGTTCGAAGATGAGAAACGCCGCAAATGCCACCGTGAAAAATTCACCCCGGCGCTGTGGGAGCGATTCTGTTGCCGCATCTGCGAACGCGAATGCCGAGAGCGTGCCCGATCCACTGCTGGCGTCCATGCAACCGACAGAACTGCGCGCCGCGATGGATTTACTGGGCCATTCCACCCAGGGGTCGCTAGCTCGTGAAATCGGGGTCGACCGCTCGACGGTCAGCCTTTGGCTGGAAGGGCGAGTCGGTGTCCCGCGCCCCATTGCGAAACTCGTGCGCATATTGCTGATGCACGACGTGCACGCCGCGCCCTGACAATGCGCAAACTCACGCCTGCCGGATATCTTGCGAAGGCGAGAATGATCGTAATCAAGGTCGGCTCGTCGCTGATGATCGAGCCGGAAGCGCGGGCCGTGCGGTCGGGATGGCTGGCCGGTCTTGCGCAGGATATTCATGCGCTGCGGGGGAATGGCGCGCAGGTCATCGTCGTCAGTTCGGGTGCGGTCGCGCTCGGCTGGCAACGGCTGGGGATCGCGCGCTCGACGCAGCTGGACCACCGGCAGGCGTCCGCGGCGGTCGGCCAGGGCCTGTTGATGAATGCGTGGGCGGCTGCCTTCGCGGAACAAGACATCACGGTCGGCCAGCTCCTGCTCACTTACGATGATAGCGAATCGCCTGAGCGCTCGGCAAATGCGCGCGCCACACTGGCGGTATTGCTAAGGGCGGGCGTAGTGCCCGTGGTCAACGAGAACGACAGCGTCGCAACCGAGGAGCTCAAGCTGGGCGACAACGACAGGCTGTCGGCCCGGGTAGCCGAACTGGCGGGGGCCGACCTTTTGCTCCTCCTTTCCGATGTCGACGGACTATACGACGGCGACCCAGCAGCGGCGGGGGCGCGGCATATCGATCATGTCAGCGAGGTCACGCCCGAAATCGAGGCATTGGCGCATAACGCTGCGTCGGATGGAGTGGGAACGGGCGGAATGGCGACCAAGCTGGCGGCGGCTCGCCATGCAACCGGGCTCGGTTGCCCAACGATTATCGCCAATGGTCGGAAAGACTATCCGATTGGCCGCTTGCTCGACGGAGAGCGGGCGACTCTGTTTGCACCTGCACAGGACTGAAATTGCAGAACAAATCAGTTCTCCGAGCGCTTGCAAGACCGATAAATTCTGTTTTCGGTCAATTTCAGCAATATTTTTGCTTGATCTTAATTCCCTGTGATATAAACGTCTCGCCATCGCAGCAATCGTGCTGCGCATGCGAGGAATGACGAATGCGGGCCAAGGCCGCCATCCGGACTGCCGACGAGACTGTGCTGAAAGCGCAGGGTCTTGTGCTGCTCCTTGCTGTCGTACTTGTACTTCTTATTCAGCGGGGGGGAGTGCCCATCGGCTAGCACCTAGCCAGACGGACCTCTCGAAGCCCCGCTCTCCACCAAGGACAGCGGGGTTTTTTATTGGGTCCGTCGATCGGGACGCGACACGAATGAACACGTCACCTTCCAAACGATCCGACGCGATCACCAAGGGCCCGGCCAAGGCCCCGGCGCGCGCGATGCTGCGCGGTGCGGGCTTTACCGACGCGCAGATGGCGCAGCCCATGGTCGCGGTGGTCAATACATGGTCCACCGTCACGCCATGCAACATGCATCTTGGCGATCTGGCCGAGCCGATCCGCGAAGGCTTGCGCGGTGGCGGCGCGACGCCGGTCGACTTCAACACCATCGTCGTATCCGACGGGATCACCATGGGCGGCGAAGGCATGCGCGCCTCGCTGATCAGCCGCGAGATCATCGCCGACTCGATCGAACTGGCGGTGCGCGGGCACTCGCTCGACGCGGCAATCATCCTGGTTGGCTGTGACAAGACCATCCCCGCCGCCGCGATGGCGCTGGCGCGGCTCGATATTCCCGGCCTCGTCTTCTACGGGGGGACCATCATGCCGGGCCGTCTGGGCGAGCGCGACCTGTCGATCCAGGACGTGTTCGAAGCGGTGGGCGCGCACGCCAAAGGCGACATGAGCGATGCCGAACTGGACCGGGTGGAACGCGCTGCGTGCCCCGGCGCGGGCGCGTGCGGCGGTCAGTTCACCGCCAACACGATGGCGATGGCACTGGCGATGATGGGCATCAGCCCGATGGGGTCGGGCGATCCGCCTGCTACCCATGCCGCTAAAGCTGTGGAGGCCGCGCGCTGCGGACGGCTGGCGGCCAAGCTGGCGCATGAGGGTACATCGGCGCGCAGCTTCATCACGCCCACTTCGGTCCGCAATGCGGCAACCGCGGTGGTCGCCAGCGGTGGTTCAACCAATGCTGTGCTCCACCTGCCTGCCATTGCGGCGGAGGCGGGCTTCGCCTTCCCGATCGAAACCTTCGACGAATTGTCGCGATCCGTTCCGGTCATTACGGACCTGAAGCCGGGCGGGCGCTTCCTTGCGCGCGACCTCTATCAGGCAGGCGGTGTCCCGCTGTTCGGCCAGCGGCTGGCCGATGCCGGAATGCTGGAAGACACGCCCACAGTGACCGGCAGGACGCTGTTCGCCGAGCTGGCGCAGGCCGAAGAAACGCCGGGGCAGCAGGTCGTCAAATCGCCTGCCGATCCGGTGAAGGCTACCGGCGGGCTGAGCATCCTGTACGGCGATCTCGCCCCCGAAGGCGCAGTGCTCAAGACCGCAGGCTACGGTTCGTCCTCTTTCGAAGGTCCCGCACGCGTCTTCGAAGGGGAGGAGGCGTGCTTTGCCGCGGTTTCGGAAAACCGGATCAAGGCGGGCGACGTGGTCATCATCCGTTACGAAGGACCGGCGGGTGGCCCGGGAATGCGCGAGATGCTGGCGGTGACTGCCGCGCTGGCGGGGCAGGGGCTCGCCGGCGAAGTCGCTCTGATTACCGACGGGCGCTTTTCCGGCGCGAGCCACGGCTTCGTGATCGGCCATTGTTCGCCCGAGGCGGCCAGAGGCGGCCCCATCGCGCTGATCGAAGAAGGCGACATTATCCGCATCGACGCGGAAACCCGCCGGATCGACGCCGATATCGACTGGGCCGCGCGCCGCGCCGTGCATGTGCCACGCCACGCAAATTCAATGGGGGGTGTGTTCGACAAGTTCGCCCGTCTCGTTTCGTCGGCCGCCTACGGCACCACCACCATTCCACCTGTTACCGAGTGAAGGACTGATACCATGCCCAAGACGATCAAGGTCTACACCGATGAAGATGCCAAGCCCGATCTGGTGCGGGGCAAGCCGGTCGCCATCATCGGCTATGGCAGCCAGGGCCGTGCCCACGCGATGAACCTGAAGGATAGCGGGTGCGAAGTGATCGTCGGCCTGCGCGATGGCTCGCCCACCGCCGCCAAGGCGCGCACCGACGGGTTGACCGTGATGCCGGTGGCCGAAGCTGCCAAGGCGGCGTCGCTGATCGCGCTGCTGACGCCTGACATGAGCCACGAGGCGATCTTCGCTTCCGAAATTGCGCCCAACCTGGAGCAGGGCGATGCCGTGCTCGTCGCCCATGGGTTCACCGTGTTGTACGAGCGGATCCAGCCTGCAGCCGGGATCGACGTCATTCTCGTGGCGCCCAAGGGGCCGGGCGATCTCGTCCGACGCGAATACGAGCGCGGCGCGGGCGTGCCGTGCCTGTTCGCGGTGCGGCAGGATGCGACCGGCGAAGCGCGCGAGCGGGCCCTGGCCTATGCCAGCCTCATCGGCGGGACCACCGCCGGTGCCATCGAAACGAGCTTCCGCGAGGAAACCGAGACCGACCTGTTCGGCGAACAGGCAGTGCTGTGCGGCGGTGCGACCGAGCTGGTCGCCGCCGGCTTCGAGACGCTGGTCGACGCGGGCTACCAGCCCGAGATCGCCTATTACGAATGCCTGCACGAACTGAAGCTGATCGTAGACCTACTCTACGAAGGCGGGTTCGAGAAGATGCACGAATTCGTTTCCGAAACCGCGATCTATGGCGATCTGGTTTCCGGCCCGCGGGTCATCAACGACGAGACGCGTGCGCGGATGAAGGATGTGTTGAACGACATCCAGGACGGGACTTTTGCGCGCAACTGGATCGCGGAGAACGAGGCCGGGAAGGCCAAGTACGACGCAATGCAGGCAGCCGATCTGTCTCACCCCATCGAAGCCACCGGCAAGGAACTGCGCGGCCTGATGGCGTGGTTGCAGACCGCCGAGAAGAAGAAGGAGCAGAAGGCCGCGTAAGCTGCACGCCTTCACCCGAGTGAGAGCCATGAACGCCATGACCCAGCCATTGCCAAGCCAGGAGAGCCAGCCCGCCACCCGCACGGGTGCGCAGCTGGTAGTCGACACGCTGGCCGCGCTCTGCGTCGAATGTGTGTTCGGCTACCCCGGCGGCGCGATCATGCCTGTGTACGACGCGCTGCCGCAGGGGAGCACGCGGCATATCCTGGTGCGGCACGAGCAGGCGGCTGCCTTCGCGGCCGATGCCTATGGCCGGATCACGGGCCGCGCGGGAGTGTGCCTGGCAACCTCGGGCCCCGGCGCGACCAACCTGATCACCGGGATCGCCAATGCCTATCTGGATTCTGTCCCGATGGTGGCGATCACCGGGCAGGTGCCGCAGCCGCTGATGGGCACCGACGCGTTCCAAGAAACGGATATTTTCGGCATGACCATGCCGATCGTGAAGCATTCGATGATCGTGCGCCGCCCAGAGGATATTCCCGCCGCGCTCGCCGAAGCTTTCGCGATTGCCGAGGGTGGGCGACCCGGCCCGGTGCTAGTCGACCTGCCCAAGGACGTGCAGCAAGTTTCGTGCGAGCCTGCGCCGATGCGGCCCATCTCCGCCGAAATGCTGCCCTCGCCCTCGCACGACGCCATTGCCGAGGCTGAAAAGCTGATTGCGGCTGCCAAGCGCCCGCTGTTCTACCTCGGCGGCGGGATCGCCCGCGCCAATGCCAGCGCAATGGTGCGCGGGATCGTGGAAGAGAGTGGCATTCCGGCCGTCGCGACGCTGCAAGGGCTTGGCGTGTTGCCGCCTGAGCATCCGGCGATGCTGGGAATGATCGGTATGCACGGTCACCGGCCTGCCAACATGGCGGTGCAGGAATGTGACCTGCTGATCGTGCTGGGCGCGCGGTTCGATGACCGCGCGACAGGCAAGCTGGCCGAATTCGCGCCGCATGCTTCGGTCGTTCATATCGACATCGACGCTGCCGAACTGGGCAAGTTGCGCTTCGCCCACGCGGCGGTGTGCGGCAATATCAAGGCGAGCCTCGCGACGATCGATTTCTCTGCCGGCGAGATCGAGCCATGGACCGCCGAGACCGCTGCGATCCGGGCCGAGCATGCGCCGCGATACGATGCGCCGGGCAACGGCATCTATGCGCCGGCTATGCTGAAAGCGCTGTCGGAGCGGGTGGGCGAGGAGTTCGTCGCCGCCTGCGATGTAGGCCAGCACCAGATGTGGGTGGCGCAGCATTGCCGCTTCGCGCGCCCGCAGGCGCACCTGACCAGCGGGGGACTGGGCGCGATGGGCTATGGCCTGCCCGCAGCCATTGGCGCCAAGCTGGCCGAGCCCGACAGCCACGTGTTCGCGGTCTGCGGCGATGGCGGGTTTCAGATGAATATCCAGGAACTGGCGACGCTGCGCCGCTACCAGATCCCGGTCAAAATCCTGCTGCTCGACAATGCGATGCTGGGCCTGGTGCGCCAGTGGCAGGAGCTGTTCTTCGACGGCAATTATTCGGAAGTCGACCTGTCGGACAATCCGGACTTCGTCGAAGTCGCGAACGCCTTTGGGATCGAAGCCTTCTCGATCGAGCGCCGCGAAGAGGTGGACGGAGCCATCGACCGCCTGATCGAGGCACGCGGACCGATCCTCGCACATGTCCGCATCGACCCCGAAGAGAACGTGTGGCCGCTGGTGCCACCGGGCAAGAACAACGCCGAAATGATGGAGAAACGCCATGACTCTTGAGCATATCCGCATCGAATTCGCATGCGCGGAAGGCGCACTTCGCCGGACGCTCGGCGTGATCGAAGCGCGCGGTTTTTCCGTCCGCTCGATGCAGATGGGCAGCGATGGCGATGCCGCAGTGACGACACTGGCACTCGCCCCGCTCGATCCATTCCGCAAGGTCGAGACGCTGCTGCGTCAGCTGGAGCGGCTGCACGAGGTCGAGAGCACACTGCACCTGACCAATGCTCCACCGATTGCGGAGGTACCTCATGCTGCACGAGCCTGACGTGTCGGAGGGCGACGTATCCACGCGCCCGATCGCGATTTTCGATACCAGCCTGCGCGATGGCGAGCAGGCCCCCGGCTTCTCGATGAACACCGCACAGAAGCTGAAGCTGGCGCATGCGCTGAGCAAGCTGAAGGTCGATGTGATGGAAGTCGGCTTCGCTGCCGCATCGCCCGGCGACGCCGAAGCGATCCACGCCATCGCCAGCGAGATCGGCTACCTGCCCCATGCGCCGCTGCTGTGTTCGCTCTCGCGTTGTACCGAGGGCGATATCTCCGCTGCCGAGCGCGCGCTGGGGCCTGCACGCCACAGTCGCCTTCACCTGTTCTTCGGCACGAGCGATCTCCAGCTCGCCGCGAAGCACAAGATGGAAAAGCCCGAAGCGCTCGCCACGATCGAACGCGCGGTGAAAACGGCCAGGGGCCGCTTCACCGAGATCGAGTTCTCTGCCGAGGATGCGCTGCGCACCGAACCGGCCTTCCTGAAAGAAGCGCTCGAATGCGCGGCGGGAGCGGGGGCGGATGTGCTCAACGTGCCCGACACGGTGGGCTATACCTCGCCAGAGGAAATCTACGCGCTGTTCGCGGACCTGACCGCCAATGTTGCGCGGCCCGACCACGTGATCTTCTCGACCCACAACCACAATGACCTCGGCATGGCGGTCGCCAACAGCCTTGCGGCAGTACGCGGCGGGGCCGGACAGGTCGAATGCACGATCAACGGTATTGGCGAGCGTGCGGGCAATTGTGCGCTGGAAGAAGTGGTGATGGCGCTGAAGACGCGGCCCGATCATTACCAGGCGACCAGCGGCGTCGAAACGCGCGAAATCTTCGCGGTCAGCCGCTTGCTCGGCGAAGTCACTGGCAATGCGCCGCCGCGCAACAAGGCAATCGTTGGTCGCAATGCTTTTGCGCACGAGGCGGGCATTCACCAGCACGGCGTGCTGGCCGACCGCCGCACTTATGAGATCATGAGCCCCGAAGACATCGGCCTGCCGTCCAATGCGCTGGTGCTGGGCAAGCACTCTGGCAAGCACGCATTGCGGGCAAGGCTGGAAGCGTTGGGCCACGGCGATGTGGGCGGCAACCGGTTCGAGAAGCTCTATGGCGATTTCAAGCGGCTGGCCGATACCAGGCGCGAAGTGACCGACAATGACCTGTGCGACCTGCTGGCCGAAGACGGGCGCGGGCACGCCTGGGAATTGGTCCGCGTCGAAATGCGCACCGGCACCAAAGCCAACGACCGGCCCACCGCCAAGGTTACGCTCGACCACGCGACGCGCGGGCGCTTGACCACGATCGGCCACGGCACCGGCCCGTTCGAGGCGCTGACCGATGCGTTCTGTGTTGCGGCAGAAGTGAAACAGGGCATGCTGGAAAGCGTGGATGCGCACCAGCTCAGCCGGGAAATGGAAATCGAGGTTGGCCTTTCGGTGGATGGAGTCACGATCACCGGTCGCAGCCAGCACACCGATGTGGTGATCGCTGCTGCCGAGGCGCTGCTGGCGGCGTTCAACAATTATGCGCGCATGGCGGACGCTTCGCGCCTCGCCAGTGCGGCATAGGGAGCGCGCCGTGTCCCAGCCACGATCCCTGCCGAAATCCCTGTTCGACAAGCTGTGGGATGCACATGTCGTCGTCCCCGAAAGCGAAGACGCGCCTGCGATCCTCTTCATTGATCTGCACCTGGTGCACGAGGTCACCTCGCCGCAGGCCTTTGCGGTGCTGGAGGGACGCGGTCTCAAGGTCCGCCGTCCCGACCTGACGCAGGCGACGCTCGACCATTCGACGCCTACATTGCCGCCGGGCGTGGATGGTCGTCTGCCCTATGCGACCGAAGCTGCAGAGAAGCAGGTTCACCAGCTCGAAGCGAATTGCGTCAGGCACGGCATCGACCTGCTCGGCCTCGACGATCCCCGGCGCGGGATCGTGCACGTGATAGGCCCGGAGATGGGTCTGACCCAGCCGGGCAAGACCGTCGTGTGCGGCGACAGCCACACCTCCCCGCACGGTGCGTTCGGCGCGCTGGCCTTCGGGATCGGAACGACCGAAGTCGGCCATGTTCTTGCCACCCAATGCGTGCTCCAGCGCAAGCCGAAATCGATGCGGATCACTTTCGAAGGCGCGCTCGCGCCCGGCGTCGGCGCGAAGGACATGGCGCTGGCAATGATCGCGCAGATCGGTGCCGACGGTGGGCAGGGCTACGCGGTCGAATTCACTGGCGAAGCGGTCGAGGCGCTGTCGATGGAAGGTCGCATGACCTTGTGCAACATGGCGATCGAAGCCGGCGCGCGCGTGGGCATGATCGCGCCTGACGAGACGACTTTCGCTTACCTCGAAGGTCGCGAGCGCGCTCCGCAGGGCGAGGATTGGGACGAGGCCCTCGCCCGCTGGCGTATGCTTCCGTCTGACCCGGATGCCACTTTCGATAAAGAAGTTACCGTCGATGCCGCTGCCATCCGTCCGATGATTACCTACGGCGTATCGCCCGATGCCGCAGCGCCGGTCACCGGCAATGCGCCTACCCCGGCGAACGACTCCGAGCGCGAAGCAGCGGAATACATGCGCTTCGCCGCCGACCGGCCCTTTGCCGAGGCGAAGGTGGATCGCGTCTTCATCGGCAGTTGCACCAATTCGCGACTGTCCGACTTGCGCGAAGCCGCCGAAGTCATGCGGGGGCGGCGTGTGGCAGAACGAGTGACCGCGCTGATCGTGCCAGGCTCCGAAGCAATCCGCCAGCAGGCCGAGGCGGAGGGGCTCGACGCCGTATTCACCGAGGCCGGGGCGCAATGGCGCCTGCCGGGATGCTCCATGTGCATCGCGATGAACGGCGATCAGGGCGCACCGGGCGAACTCGTAGTGTCCACATCCAACCGCAATTTCGTGGGGCGGCAGGGCAAGGGCGTGCGTACCGTGCTCGCCGGGCCCGCCACCGCCGCCGCCTGCGCCATCGCGGGCCATATCGCTGATCCTTCGGACTATTTGGACACGGAGGCGCGCGATGCAGCCTGATCCGTTTACCCGTCTGGAGGCGCGCACGTTGGTGGTGCGCCAGAGCAATATCGACACCGACCAGATCATTCCCGCGCGCTTCCTCACCACCACCACGCGCGAGGGGCTGGGCAAGAGCGCCTTCTACGACTGGCGCTACACCGCCGACGACCAGCCCAAGAATGCCTCGCCTTTCCCGGTTGCCGGAGCCGGCGACCGGCAGGTGCTGGTCGCGGGGCCGAATTTCGGCTGCGGCTCCTCGCGCGAACATGCACCTTGGGCGCTGCTCGACTACGGCTTTCGCGCGGTGGTCAGTTCGGATATTGCCGACATCTTCAAAAGCAATTCGCTCAAGAACGGCCTGCTTCCGGTGGAGGTCGATGCCGAAACCCATGCTGCATTGCTTGAGCAACCCGGCATGGCCATCGCCATCGACCTGGAGGAATGCACGCTGACGACCGAAAGCGGGATCGAAGCGGCGTTCAGCATCGAACCCTTC
Organism: Alteriqipengyuania sp.; assembly: GCF_964222115.1. Classification (NCBI taxonomy): domain Bacteria; kingdom Pseudomonadati; phylum Pseudomonadota; class Alphaproteobacteria; order Sphingomonadales; family Erythrobacteraceae; genus Alteriqipengyuania; species Alteriqipengyuania sp. Next base: position 76,528 of record NZ_CAXQBM010000022.1, on the reverse strand, counting down.
GCACGCCGCTGCCTGCTCGACGGAGTCGACCCGCTAGGGCACATTCTCGCACATAACGACCAGATCCTCGCTTACGAGGACGCTGCGTGACGCATAGGATCGTACTCCTCCCCGGCGACGGGATCGGCCCCGAAGTCACCGATGCCGCTCGCGCCGTGCTCGAAGCCGTCGCACATGCATATGGCCTGTCGCTCGCTTTCGAGAGCCATGATATCGGCGGCTGCGCGATAGACACGGATGGCGATCCGTTTCCCGCAGCGACGGCGCAGGCGTGCGCTGATGCGGATGCCGTGTTCCTCGGCGCGGTCGGCGGGCCCAAGTGGGACGGTGGAGGCCCGCGACCCGAAGCCGGATTGCTGGCCCTTCGCAAGACCCTCGGCGCCTTCGCCAACCTACGCCCGATCACACTGTTTCCGGGCCTCGAACATCTTTCTCCGCTGAAGGAAGATCGCGTTGCGGGCACTGATATGCTGATCGTGCGCGAGTTGACCGGCGGCATCTATTTTGGCGACAAGGTAGAGGGGGACGAAACCGCCTCCGACCTGTGCTCCTACTCGCGCCGAGAAGTAGAACGGATTTCCCGCATCGCGTTCGAGGCCGCGCGCCGGCGTTCCGGCCGCGTCACATCGGTCGACAAGGCCAATGTACTCGCGACGAGCCGCTTGTGGCGCAACACGGTGGTCGCCCTGCGCGATGCCGAGTACCCTGATGTCGAGCTCGACCACGTGCTGGTCGATGCGATGGCGATGAAGCTGATCGAGCGTCCGTCCGCCTTCGACGTCATCCTGACCGAGAACATGTTCGGCGACATCCTGAGCGACGAAGCCTCGGTGATCGCGGGTTCGATCGGGCTCGCGCCTTCGGCCTCGCTGTCGGAAAGCCACGGTGGTCTGTACGAGCCGATCCACGGCTCCGCGCCCGATATTGCCGGGCAGGGCAAGGCCAACCCGGTGGGTGCGATCCTGAGCGCGGCGATGCTGCTACGTCATGCCCTCAAGGCTAACGATGCTGCCACAGCGATTGAGCAGGCCGTCGCGGACTGCCTGAGTGAAGGGATCAGCACCGCGGATGCTGGTGGTACGGCGAGCACGGATGAAGTGAAAAGCGCCGTGTGCGACAATATCGCGAAGACGCACTGAGCATCCCCCTTGCAGACGCCGCATCGCGAGGATAAGGGGCGTGCCTCCAAGCGATAAGCCGCTTTAGCTCAGTTGGTAGAGCACATCATTCGTAATGATGGGGCCACTGGTTCGAGTCCAGTAAGCGGCACCACCCTCCTCAGCTTTTCCGCGCGCCGTTTCCGAGGTGAAAGCCTGCTGCGTTCTCAGTTAGTGTAGAGCGCCGCCATCAGGCGCCGTGCGGCGTTCCAGATCGGTCGGCGCGTTGCCTCGGGAGCCATGTCCCGAAGGAAGTCATCGAAGGACGCGCGGTCGTTCTTGGCTGCGGCAGTCGCGCAATCGACCAGCAACATCTCGTCATAACTCATGCGTGGCTGGCACGGAGGGTTGAGCGAGATCGGTTCGGGCCAAGCCCGCCCGACCTCGTCCAGAAAAACCATGAAGGGGTGGACGGCTTCGTCAGTTCCTAGTTTATCGCCCAGTTCCCGGCAGCAGAACTTGCGCCTTTGACGGGCGATATGGGTGTAACGGAGCGCACAGACCAGCCGGGCGTGGACTGGAGCGACCGTTCGGATGTCCGGCGTGCTGGTCAGCAATTCCAGATCAAAAGGCAACGCGCTGTTCTCCTGCTTGCTGGGCGAGCGGGCTGTACCGCTGCGCACCGTCATTCACTGTCGATCCTATTCCCAGCCGCTCGCAAACCTCCATGGCGGCCCAGTGCAGCCGGGCCGGAAGACCGCGCTGCGCGTCTCGTGCCGTCCGGGCCGGGCCGAGCCTGTCGGCAGCATCCAGCACGCCCAGTAGTGCCCGTTCGTCATTCGACAATCGCTGCGAGCAGAGGCATCCAGCTTCAAGCGATCGACCAAGTTCGGTTTCGGTGAGCGAAAACAGGGAGACGCATGCGGCGATGCCCTGAGGGGTTACGCCCAGCTTGATGGTTTCCATGAGCAGGCGATCGTCGGTCTCCGGGATGGCTTCGCGGCCTACCGCCCACAGCCGAAAAGCGCGCACGATGATCGCCCTGGAATAGGCTCTGCGCGCTTCGCCCATCGATTTGATCCTTCCATGCTCACAAAGCTTGCAATTGCAACGTACTCGCAATAGCAGCCGCTCCGAGTCAACACCGAATCACCAGGGATCATCCATGCGTACCAGTTTCATCGTTCTTCCGGCTCTGCTCGCCGCCACTTCGACCAGCGCCCTCGCTGCGTCCGAAACCGCTCCGAGCGAAGCCGATGCGGGCGAGGCTTATGACGAGCAACGCAACCCGACCCTCATCGTGACAGGCAAACGCAGCGAGGGCAGCGAAGAATATAGCGTCGATGAACAGAGCACCGCGACCCGCCTGCCGCTCAGCCAGCGCGAGACGCCGCAGTCGGTCAGCGTTGTGACGCGTGCCCAGATCGAGGATTTCCAGCTCAACGATGTGAACGCGCTGCTTACCACCGTTCCGGGTGTGAGCGTGCTCGCCGCCGAAACCGACCGCGTCTACTATTCCGCGCGCGGGTTCGACATCCAGACCTTCCAGGTTGACGGTATCGGCTTGCCCTTCGCTTTCGGTATCCAGACCGGGTCGCTCGACACCGCAATCTACGACCGGATTGAGGTGGTGCGGGGCGCGCCCGGCCTGCTCTCTTCCACCGGCAACCCTAGCGCGGTGATCAACTTCATCCGCAAGCGCCCCTATACGGATGTGCGCGCGGCAGGCAGCGTGCAATACGGGTCGTTCGATAACCTGCGGCTCGATGGCGATGTCAGCGTACCGCTGACCTCAAGTGGCAGCGTTCGTGCACGCGCTGTCGGCGCATACCTCGATACGGACAGCCACCTGGACCGCTACAACCTGAAGCGCTGGACGGGCTACGGGATTGTCGAGGCCGATCTGGGCCCAAACACCGTGGTGAGTGCAGGCTACGGCCACCAGGACCACCAGAGTACCGGTGCGCAGTGGGGTGCACTTCCGCTCTACTACACCGACGGCACGCGCATCGATTACGATCGCAGCGCCAGCAGCGGCACCGACTGGGCCGGCTGGAACGTGACCGATCGCCAGATCTTCGGCGATATCGCCCACGATTTTGGAGACGGATGGACTGCGCGCCTCACCGTGCTGCGCCGTGCGATCAGCGAGGATGACGAGCTGTTCTATGTCTACGGCAATCCGGACCGTGCTACGGGCGACGGCATCTTCACCTATCCGGGCAAGGTTGCGGGTGAGACCAGGAACCTGACGATCGAAGCCTATGTAGCGGGCAAGGTCGGCATCGGAGGGCGCGATCACGATATCATGATCGGCGCCAACAGGGGGGCGCAAAGCTACCTCCAGTATTCGGCTTACGACTACTCGCAGGTGGGTGTGGCACTGCCGATCGAAACGATGCTCGCGGGCACCTTCCCCCGGCCCGATTTCCCCGCATTCGATCTGAGCCTCGATCAGCATACGCGGCGTGAAACGATCTACGGGCTGTTCCGCGCCAACCCGACCGATAGCCTTAAGATCATGTTGGGGGGGAACTACACCCATGCCAGCAGCGAAGGCGTCTCCTATGGGACGCCGCAGGATTTCGATGCGAGCAAGTTCCTGCCCTTCATCGGTGCCACGCTGGACCTGTCGCAGAACATCAGCGCCTATGCGAGCTTCGCGACGATCTTCCGCCCCCAGGTAGAGCTCGATGCCGCAAACGAAGTTCTCCCACCGATCGAAGGCGACAACCTGGAAGCGGGACTGAAGGGCGAATGGAACGATGGCAAGCTTTATGCGAGCGCAGCCGTTTTCCGGGCACGCCAGAACAACACCGCATTCGGGATGTTCGACCCGGGGCTGGGTCGCACCGTTTACACGCCGGTAGACGCAACATCGACCGGGATCGAGGTCGAGATGGGCGGCATGATCGCACCCGGCCTGCAGGCCACTGGTGGCTTCACCGTCATGCGCATTCGTGATGAAAACGACCAGCCCGAACGCACCTTCGTGCCCCGCAACATCGGTCGTCTCAACCTCGTCTATTCGCCACCAGCGCTGGAAAAGCTGAAACTGGGCGTGTCCGCACAATACCAGAGCGATTTCTATTTCGAACCGGGCGGCGTCTCGGTAACGACCGGCGATCCGATCCGTATAGAACAGGGCGACTATGCCCTGGTCGACCTGCTTGCGAGCTATGATGTGACACAGAACCTTGGCCTCAGCGTCAACCTCCGCAACGTAACGAATGCCAAGTATCTCTCTTCGCTGACGTTCGACCAGAGCTTCTACGGCGCACCGCGTTCGGTGTTGGCGACGGTCCGCTTCAGCTACTGATGGCTTTGACGCTTTCCATCATCGCGCTGGCCGGGGCGGTCCTGCTAATCCGCCTCGGCTGGGGCGGACGTAGATACCTGGCTATTGCTGGCTGGGCCGTGGCCGCCTTGGCCGTGGGCTGGCTGACCTGGGCAGACGGCGCTTGGGGTATGGCGACCGGGCTGACAGCAGGCGCGATCTTCGCGCTAGTGGCCGTTGCTTATGCCGGAGCCGTTTCGCCGCAACGCCCCGTCAGGCGAGCGGTCGCGAACCCGGCGGTTCGCTTGCCCGGCAGACACCAGGGCATCTTGCGGCGCCTGCTGGTATTCCTGGCCGTCGTGCCAGTATCGTTCCTTGCAGCGCAATGGCTGGCTTTCGCGATCAACGCAGCGATGAAGGGTGATGCGGCGCTCAATGCCAATTCGGTGTCGACAATGCTGATGGTGCAGCCGGTCGCATGGGCGCTCCTGATGGTTTGGCAAATGGTATTGGACGGCCCCCGCAAGATGCTGGTGCCGCCGGTGGTGGTCGCCGGTGTGGCAAGCCTGATATGGGTCTTGGCATGACGACCGTGAAACCCGAAAAATCCTTCGTGAAGCGCGCGCTTTCCGGCCATGCCTCGATCGGGCTTTTGGCTGGCGCTTTGATTTATCTCATTGCCATCACTGGCGCGATGATCGTGGTGCATGATCGCTGGCAGCGCTGGGAGCAGCCGAATATGGTCGAAACCGGCGAGTACCTCTCGCCGCAGGCCGCACAGGCATCGCTCGATCAGGTCTTTGCGCGCGAGAGCGACCTGCCAGCAACCGCGCACTTGTATATCCGCATGCCGACCGAGGATCTGCCGCGCGCCGTCGTCACCACCGACAACAAGGCGTGGTATATCGACGATGAGGGACAGGTTGTGGAGCGCGAAGCACACACCTGGACCGAGTTTGTGATGGCGCTGCACATCAACCTGACGCTGCCGATCGTATGGGGCATGATCTTGGTCGGTGCGCTAGGTGTAGTGCTGGCCGCATTGCTTGTCACGGGTGTGCTCGCGCACCCCCGGATCATTCGCGATGCCTTTCGCCTGCGCACGCGGCACGATCCGCAACTTGCACGCGCCGACTGGCACAACCGGCTGGGGGTGTGGACGCTTGCTCCGATGCTCGCAATTACGCTCTCGGGCGCGTTCATCGGTCTGAGCTATGCCGGGGCAGGTGTCCTCGCGCAGGCTTACGAAGGGGGCGACATAGAGCCGGTCTATGCGACGATCTTCGGCGACGAACCCGAGCACGATCCTGCTCCCGCACCGGCGCCCAATATCGCCCGCGCGCTGGAAAAGATGCAGCAGGATTTCCCGGACACGTTCCCGACCTATGTCGTGGTCCACGATCCGAGAACGCAGGGTCAGTTCGTGCAGATCATTGCGGAACATCCGCGGCGGCTCATCTATGGCGATGCCTACAGCTTCGATTCCTCGGGTGAGTATCTCGGGCGCGTGGGCATTTCGGACGGAGAGATCGGGCGGCAGGCTGCGGCCTCCACTTACAAGCTCCACTTCGGCGATTTTGCCGGTCTGCCGGTCGAACTCGCCTATATCGGGTTCGGGCTAGCGCTGGCGGTGATCACGGCCACCGGCACGACGCTGTGGCTCAGGAAGCGTCAGCGCAAGGGTTTCGAGACAAGGCGGCTGCAAGCGATGTGGGTGGTTGTGGTGTGGGGGATCCCGCTCGCCCTCGTGTTGACCGCATGGCTGCGGTTCGTCGGTGGGGCGGACGTGCCTCTGGTCTCCAGCTTCTGGATTGGCCTCGGTTTAGCGCTGATCGGGGCTGCGGTACGTCCGGAATGGGCCCCTGCCAGAGGCGCGCGCAATGTGTTGGCGATTGCCATTGCGGCGACCGGGATACTGCATCTGATCGTGCTGCGCCCGAGCGATCCCGGTGTCTGGCTGATCGACCTCGCGCTGCTAGCAACCGCTGGCCTGGTCTGGCAGCGGCGAGCAGTTTCCGAGGAAGCGAGGCCCACCTCTCAGGCGCAGCCCGCCAGCGCCTGAAACTGGCGCGAGCCCGCCGGCATCTCGTGAAGGCTCGATTGCACATTGTTGCATCGCCGGAAATTCCACATAATCTTGCGCCGGGGGCAAAGGTACGGGGCGCGGGGCGATGGATTGGAGCACAGCTGGCAGCTCGCACGCTGCGCTGTTCTGGAACCCTGCGGCGATCAGCTATCTGAGCGAATTGCTGCTCGCGGTGGTTCTGGCCGCCTACCTGCTATACCGGGCATTTCAGGAATCGACCAAGGGGCGCTTTCATGCGCCAACCTGGATGCTGGCCATCCTCATGCTCGCCACCATCCCTGGCTTCCTGTCTTCGATGTTTCGCGTGCTGATCGCCGGGGGGTGGTTGAGCTACACCATGCCCTGGGCGCCGCTCGATGCGTTGACCACGCTGGCCATGCCATGGGCGCGCCCCTTCGGTGCGATCATGGCCACTGCGCTGATCCTTCTCGCCTATCTCTTCCCACGGCCTCTGCCCCGGGCTTGGCGCGAAATGCGGATCGTCGCAGTGGTGCTGGGCGCACTGATCCTGATCGAAGCTGCAATCGCCGTTAAAGCCGATCTTGCGATCCTTGCGCGCGAGGCGTGGTGGCGCCCGCAATGGCTGGCGGGCTGGATGAATATTGCGACGCTTTGGACCGCAATAGTGTTCTGGCGCCAACTCGTAGCCGCACACGGGCAGCCTCTGGTACAGCCGCACGGGTCGAGCCGGTTCACTGCGGGCCTTGCGCCGATCTGGAGCCCCGCACCCAACAGAGAAGCCCGGGTCGCGCGGGCGTTTCTGTTCTTCACCATTCTGCCCATCATACATACCATCGCGCTCCTGCTGCCCGATGAAAGCCAGCTTGCGCGCTTCCCGCTGGATATCCTGATCTGCTGGCTGGTGCTTCTGCAACTGGTCGGCCTGACACTCGTGCTGGTAGGCTACCTGCCCGAGCGGACCACGTTCCTGTTCAAGCTGACAGTGATCGGCCTCGCGATCCTGCTCGCAGCGATCAATGGTGCGGCATGGGTCGTTTCATCGCCCTACCAAGCTCAGTTCAGGGCGTCCGGCATTCCGGCGTCCGGCGATGCGCTGCTGTTTGCTCCGCGCGGCGGCGACCTGGGTTACGCTGTGCAGCCTGCTGCATTCCTTCCCGAACGGATCAGGGGCCCGGTGATGCCAGCCGGTGGTGCATGGGTCGATTTGCCTTTCGACTTCCCGTTCTACGGTCGCTCGTACGACCGCGTCTATATCGACGGGTTGGGAACCATCGCGTTCGATCGCATGCCCCGGCCGGTGGATGCCGCCTTCGAGCAAGGCGTTCAGCCGGCGATCTACCCCATGCTGGTCGATCGACCGGAGAACGGCACGCGGATCACGGCCTTCACGGATAGCGAACGGCTTATCGTGACGCGGCGCGATACCTGCGATGCCACCCAGCCCGATCGTTGCTACCGGATCCAGACGATCCTGCATGCCGATGGCCGCATCGATATCGCCTTTCTCGAAGTGCCGCCCGCGCCGCCATTTCTCATGCTCAGTCCGTTGAACGCACCGTGGCTGGTGGGGATCACACCCGGCCACGATACGAGTGCCGGGGAGGCGGTCCTGCAAGACCATTATCGCGCATTCATGCTGCACCTCGATCGCCTGTTTTCGCCTTTCGTGCTCTTCATCCTTGTGGTCACGATGGCGACATTGATTGGCCTGCCGCTGATGTTCCGCACGCTCCTGCTCGGCCCGCTGGAACGGTTGTTGAGCGGCATGCGCAGGTATCGGGACGGCGAGGTGGATACCCAGGTGCAGACCGCCTTCAGCGACGAAATCGGCTATCTGATCGAATCCTTCAACGCGCTGGCACGCGAGCAGACGGCGATGGTGCGCGAGCTCGAAAAGCGGGTCGCCGACCGTGTTTCAGAAATCGCGGACATGACAATCCGCAGTACCAAGCTGGAAGAGCGCGCCCGCCTCTCCGCCGACCTGCACGATGCCGTGGCGCAGACGCTGGCATCGGCATCGCTTCATGCAAGCGCGCTACCGGCCCGATTGGGCAACATGGCGCCGCCGCAGGTCAAGGCGGCAGAGCAGGTCGCGCGGCTGAACCGACATGCCCTGAACGAGATGCGCCTGCTGCTGATCGAACTGCGCGACGATGGCGAACACCGTTCCTTGAACGAACGCCTTGGCGAGTTGGTGCAGAGCTTTTCCGAGTTGCATTCGCTGGCCATCGATTTCCAGCCGACGGACCCCTTCCCGTTGCCGGCGGAGGTTTCTGCGATGTTCTACCGTGTGGCGCAGGAATCGCTGAACAATGTGGTCAAGCACAGCGGCACGCGCGAAGTCGAGATGACTTTCGATGCCGCGGAGGACCGCGCGATGCTGACGGTCAGCGACCATGGGCGCGGGTTCGATCAGGCGCAGGTGGACCGACACGAGAGCCTGGGCCTGTCGATCATGCGAGACCGCGCGCAGATGATCGACGCAACGCTCGAGATAGACTCCGCGCCTGAACAGGGGTGCCGGGTGACGATGATATGGATACGATAGCGCCATGAAATCAAAAATCCGCGTGCTGGTCGTCGACGATCACCTGATGGTGAGGCAGGGGATCGCCCAGCTTCTGGCCAGTGCGCCCGATGTCGAAATCGTCGGCGAAGCGGAATGCGGGGAAAGCGCACTTGCGCTATGCGATACGCTGCAGCCCGATATCGTCCTGATGGACCTGCGGATGCCGGGGATGGGCGGAATGGCCGCAACCGGGGCGCTCCGGCGCTCGCATGCCGACCTTCGGATCATAGGGCTCAGCACCTTTGCCGAAGATCACATGGTCGCCAGCATGATCGGCAGCGGCGCATCGGCACATCTGCCCAAGTCTGTCAGCTTCGAACAACTCACGGATGCGATCCGCAGGGTGGCGGCGGGTGAGATCCTTACCGGGTCAACCGGTTCGACGGCCGCGGCCCCCGCGAGCAACCTGTCCGGCGCCATCACCGGCCAGCAGCGGCGCGTGCTGGCCCTTCTGGCGAAGGGCTTCACCAATCCCGAGATTGCCAGGTATCTTGGCTTTTCGGTGTCGACCGCAAACTACCACGTTGGTGCGATCCTTGCCAAACTGGGCGTTTCGAACCGTGCGGAAGCGGCGGCCATCGCTGTGCGCGAACAGCTGATCGACGAATTCGACCTGTGACAATTCTCGCGGTCGACGCAGACTAGCAGACCTACCAGTTCCTCTGGAGGCGCGTTCGCCTACCCTCGGTACAGTTCCTTCGACTGGGGGTCTGCGGTGAAACCTTCGCTGGCGATTATCGGATTTGCCATGCTGCTGTTGTCGGCATGCAGCAACCAGCCGGACGCGCAGGCTTCGGACCGGGCGGATGGCGATGACACCCAGCGCGCGGAAACCACCTGTCCGGATGACGGGGATCGGCTCCCCATTACCGGCATATGTGCTGGTCGGGCGGTCGTTTACCTGAATGCTGCGGGAGGCGATTTACCCGAGGCGCCTGAAGGCTGCGAATGGGTGGTGCAGGAAACGCGCTTCAACGAGGATGTACTCCTTTATCGGGCGACGCAGTGCGGCGAGAAGACGACGCGGCTCACCTTTGCGGACGGGGCCGGGATAGCCGACCTGTCGTACGACACTGCTGCTTATGGCGATGCCGAGAACGCCCTCAAGGGTGAGGTCCTGGTCCGTGTGACCGGGGCCGACGAGAGCAACAAGACGGCCAATCTCCTGCGGGTGGCGCGCGGATCGATCAACGGGGCGGCAGAAAGGTCGGCCTGCAAGGTTCGCAATGCCCGGATCGATTTCTGGCCCGACGATGCGCTGGTGATCGACTCGCTGTCGCCCCGGGAAGCCGCCGAGCCGTCGGACGGTCCCCGGACGGCCTGCGGGCCTTTTGGCCTGGACGAAAACTCATCCACCTTCTGGCGCGTGTTCCAAGGGCACAGCTGGTTCTTCAGGCTCGGCCAGGATGTCTGGCAGGTCGATCCCGGCTCCTTCACGCTCATGCGCAAGGGGGAGGACGGGAAATGGATGCAGGCAGAATAGTGCAGCGCGTTGGCGTGGTGTTGGCCGACGCGCTGCATGTCGCGAGAAAATCCACGCTTGGGGCAAGACTTTCAGCGATCGCACCAAGCCATTCGGGAGTACGGGATATGAGGACCACAAGTCGTGCATTGCTTGCCATACTCGCTACCTTCGGTGCCGTCTCCTGCAGCGCGCAATCGATGCCGGGTGTACAGCCGGAACTGACCGACGGCTCGGTTCCCTTCGCCAGATACGGGCAATGGACGATCTACCAGAGCAGTTCGGAGATGTTCGACAATGCACTTTCCTGCGCAGCAGTCGCGACCCTGCCCGGCTCGTACGATGCCATCCGGGTGGAGCGCGTTGCGGATGGCTATATTTATGGCATAAACGGGTTCGATCGTGAGAGCTTCGGCCAGAACGGCGAGTATCCCATTGCGGTCTGGTTCGATGACGACACATCGCAGCGCGCTCAGATGACCGGGCGGTTCGTAAAGGACCCTGCCTTTCCCGACGACGACTGGCTGAGCGTCTATCGCGAGGCCGAGGACTACGAATCGCCGCTCGATGGCATCATTATTGCCAATACGGTCACCTTCGAGGTGGAAAATGCAGGCAACCGCACAGGCAACGACGCGGTCGAGACGAGCTTTCCCATCGGCACTTTCGAAGTCGTCCAGCGGTCGCTCGACCGTTGCTACGAGATGGGCCTGGCGTTTGCGCAGAGCAGCGAGGGTCCGATCCCTGCCTGCCGGGACGAAGCAACGCGCCTGCCGCTGAGCGGACTGTGCCAAAGCTCGGCCGCCGCATATATCAATATCGTCGACGGTCCCGAGCCTGAATTGGCCGACGATTCCTGTACCTGGGTGCTCAATGACGGCTGGCTGGCCGGATCTATCGTGCTTTATCGCGCGGTCGAATGCGATGGTCGCACTTCGCGCCTCGCCGGGTCTGTAGGCGCGCACATGGCCCAGCTCGAACTGATCGAGACCGCCTATGGCAACGCGGGCGAACCTTATGGCAAGCTGGCCGAGCCGATTATCTACGCCGACGTCTACACCCGCTACAAGGATAGCGCGGCCGCCGATGTGCAGGCGCGCGCGCTCTACGGGCGTCAGCGCGAAGTTCCGAAGAGCTGCGCCGCTCGCAAAATGACGGACGTGGCCGACGGCTATTTTGTCGATGTCTCTCCCGCAGAACGCAAGAAACAGCCTGCGGATGAGCCCCCGGCCCATCTCTGTGGCGATTACGGGTATGGCGACGATGCCGATCTGTGGCGTGTTTTCCAGGGAATGACTTGGTTCTTCCACCTCGGGCAGGACGTCCAGGAGATCGATTATCGCAGCCTTACCCTGATCGAGCCGGATGGCGAGGGCGGATGGAACCTCGTCGAGGGCTGACGGACGCAAGGATCATCCGGTCGGCAAGCACGAGGGTCGTTCCGAGCGGACGTGCACATTGGCGGCGGGAAAATCGTCGCCGGGATCGAAGCGAAATCTTGAGGAGGAAGATCAATGGCAATTCGTTTTCCAGCACTGGGCTCATCCGTCGTTCTGGCTGCGGGACTTCTCACGCTCGCGGCGTGTAACGGGGCCGAGACGGAGGCCGACGAAAACCACACCGCCGAAGTCGACGCTGGCGAGGGAGAAGCCGATTCCGACACTTCGGACGAAGCGTCATCCGTCGCATCAGACAGCAAGCCGGAGGCTACCTCCGCTGACAAAAGCAAGGCTGCAACTCCTGCCAAGACAGCTTCGAGCGAAAGTGGCGCTGGCGATTTCAAGGAAACCGTCAAGACCGCTCGCTGCAAGATTTACGATCCGGGCGGCGACTATAACGGACCGTGCCAGTTCAAGCAGTGGGGCGGCGCCAGTTTCTCGGTCGATCGCCGCGGCAACGCAGAGTTCTTCGCAGGCATCACCGAAGTGGTCGTGGAAGTCGACCGGCCGGGTATTGCTGGCGGTTCGATACGTCAGGATGGCGAACTGAATTTCCTCGGGACGATGGAGCGTCACAGCGATGATCGCGCCTGCTGGAGCAGTGAAGACTTTACCGTCTGCGCCTATTGAGGAAGAGATTTGGGCGGGGTGGCCTCCATGGCCGCTCCGCCTCCTGAGGGCGCCCTCGCATCAGGCATGCCTCATGCACTCCCTTGCACCCGCACTCCATGCAATTTACGCATCGAGGCTGGACACTTGGGGGGTGGCGTGAGGCTTTTCGCAATCTTGGCTGTCGCAGCCGTGTGGGCAGCTCCCGTAGCTGCGCAAGACCCATCGCGCGATGCAGATGCGGCAAGCGGCAGTTCGATGGATCTGCGGACCATCGCAGAGGCGATCGATCCCCTGGCGCAAGCATCTGATTCCGAAGCTGCGTGGCAGGCCGTCCTGGATGCACTGCGTGCCGAGGGTGGACCCGTCGCCGAACAGGCGGTTGCTCTCAACCGTATCGGCGATGCGCGCTATTATCAGCAGAATTTTGCCGGTGCACTGGAGACCGCGAAAGCGGCGCTCGCCCTGCTGGAGGAAACGGGTGAGACCGAGGGCGAGGCCATGGCGGAATCGCTTGCCAATGCGGCGGTCTTCTACAGCGTCAATGGTCAGTCCGAATATGAGCTGCCATACCAGGAACGCTCGCTGGCGATCCGCAAGCGGCTCTATGGCGAAGACCCGAGCGTGCTCGATCCGCCCGCGGCGAAAGCCCTCGGCCTCGGTTACGTAAACTATGCGAGCGCCCTGTACGAAAATGGTCGCTTTGCCGAAGCCGCCGACCTCGTCGAACCTTCGATCCAGGGCATGGTCCGCGGGGAAGTGACGGATGCGACGCTGTTCGTCGCGATGTCCAGCGGTGCGAACATGCTGGCGGACGCGGGCAGAGCGGCGGAATCGCTCGACCTTGCGCAGCGGGGCGTGGTCGTGGCGACCGAGCTGTTGCCACCCGACCACCCCTTCATCGGTTTTGCACAAGCGACTCTGGCCAAGATCTTGCTGCAAGCGGATCGCTACGAGGAAGCGGAAGAGCCGGCCCGCCGTGCGCTCGATATCATGACCGAGAAACTGGGCCCGGATCATCGCAACACCCTGACTGCGATGCATAACCTGGGTGTGATCGCGGCTGCTCTGGGGCGACATGAAGATGCACTGGCACTGACGCTTGGGCGTTACGAGACTATGGCCGAGGCCGATCCGGGCGAAGGCGTGATCTCGCTGGTCACGGCCTCCAATGTGGCGACCGAGATGGGCAATTCCGAACAGAGCCTTTCCTTGGCGCGCCAAGCCGCGGCACTGGCGGAGACCTTGCCGGAGGACAATGCCAAGGCTGCTCGCGGACTTGAAACCCTGGCTATGCGTCTCGACGAGATGGGCGATTATTCAGGTGCACTTGAGCTGATCGACGATGTCATCGCGAGGCGACAGAAGGCCAGCGGCGATGCGATCGATCCCGCGTCCCAACTGCACAAGGGACTGCTGTTGCTTCGGCTGGAGGACCGCGAGGCAGGGTGGCCGCTCGTCCAGCAAGGCCTTGATGTCCTCGAAGCAGACCTCGTCGAACTGGCGAGCCAAGCCGAAATCGGGGGCGAGCTGAGCAGCTATTACGAAGTCCTCACACAGGTCGCCGAAGCGGCTATCATTGCCGGCGAGCCCGATACGGCCTTGCGCGCCTTCGAACTGGCGAGCTGGGGGGTCAACGCCCGCGCAAGGCAGTTCGTCACGCTGCGGGCGCAAAGTGCCGCCGACCCCGCGCTGGCCGCGTTGGTCGACACATTCCAGAATGGGCGATCCCGCTTGCGCCTGCTCAACCGGGAGCGTGCAGCGCTGCTCGCCCGTGACGATATCGAGGCCGCTGCAGAGCGTGAGCGCGAGATCGCCACCGAGACCGAACGGGTCGCCAGTGCACGCACCCAACTGGCAGCGAATATTGACGATTTCGATCGCTGGCTGCGACCCGAGATGCCCAGCGTGGCCGACTTGCAGGCACGGATGGGATCGCAGGATGCCTTGCTCGTCGCGATGCCCGCACGTCATCGCACTTTCGTCCTCGCTATCACGCAGGACGGGGTGGCGATGCACGAGGCGACGCTTGCCCGCAGCGAGGTGAGGAGGCTCGTCGACACGTTGCGTGCCTCGCTCGAAGTGCCCAACGCACAAAGCGCCTTCCCGGTGGAAGCGGCGGTTGCGCTGCATGACGCGATCCTGCCGCCGGACATTGCCGCTCTGCTTGCCGACAAGTCGCATGTGGCCTTGGTGACGAGCGATGCCTTGTCACGGCTCCCGTTCGGAATCCTTCTGCCCGCGGCCGACCAGAAAGATTTGCGCGAGATGGATTGGCTTGCCAGGCATCACGCCTTCTCGATCGCGCTTACTCCCTCGGATGCGTTTCGCAAGGAACGGGAAATCAGCCGGATCAGGAGTTTTCTTGGCGTGGGCGCACCGATCCTTACAGTCGAAGCCGATGCGGCGATCAAAGGTGCAACGCTGTATCGCAATGGCAAGGTGGACCCTGCTGATCTGCGAACGCTCCCCGCCTTGCCGGAGACTGCGAACGAAGTTGCTCAGGTCGCCGCCAGTTTCGCGGGCACGGATGCTTCGCTCATCTTGCTGGGCGAGGATGCGACCGAGCCGAGAGTGCGGACTGCGAGCGCCACGCAGCCCGATATCATCCTGTTCGCCACGCACGGCCTGCTGGGTGGTGAGATGGGCGGGCTGCGCGAGCCAGCGCTTGTCCTGACCCCGCCAGATCTGGTCGACGATCCCACCAATGACGGACTTCTGCTGGCGAGTGAGATTGCGCAGTTGGGCTTCGCCGCACGCTTTGTGGTCCTTTCTGCCTGCAACAGTGCGGCAGGCCGTGCGGAAACATCTCCGCCTTATACGGGCTTGGCGAATGCATTCCTCGGGTCGGGCAGTGAAACGCTGATGCTCTCGCACTGGCGGGTGCGCGACGATGCGGCCGCGCGCCTTACCATCGAGACGACCCGCCGCGTCAGCGCCGGGATTGCCCCGTCGGTCGCGTTGCAGCAGGCCCAGTTGTCGCTGATGGCAGATGAGAGCATGCCGGGCAGCGCGCATCCCGCGACCTGGGCACCCTTCGTCATTATCGGTGAGTGACGGTTTCGAAGCCTAACTAAAGCTGATGAAGTAGCGCACGCGCCCACCGCGCGGATTCTTGATCCGTATCTGGTGGCGCTGGGTGTAGGGCGGCGTCCAGCGACAGCGGACGGCGCCGCCCGACGATGCGCAGACCGTGCGTTCGTCTCCGTCGACGACCTTGACGGCGATATGCCCACCACCACTGGTTTTGAGCGCGATGATCGCGCTTTGGCCCGCAAGGAAGGTCTGCTGCAGGCTGATTGTGCCGCCGGCCGGCAACTCGCCCGAGCGGTAGGCAGGCCCCAGCGTACGTCCGCGCAGAGGCGGAAGATCGCCCGAAACAGACGAGCGCCAGCCGACGACCATCAATTCGCTTTGCGGATCGTCCGGGCGTGCACCCAGCTCCGACAAGGCGAGTAGTGCGCTACGAAGTTGCCCCTCGTCACCACGTGCCAGAGCGTCAGACGCGCTTGCGAGCGTGTTAACCGTTCGCGTGGCGTCGTCCGCATAGGCTGGCGGCGGTGGCGAGGAGTCCTGCATGGCGACATCGCCCGGCGCCTGACAGGCGGTGAGGAGAAGCGAGCCGGTTATCAGTCTGCTCCAAGCCATTACATGTCCTCCCGCGATATCCTGAATGTTGCCCCTTTATCGGCAGGGACCAGCGCAATGGTCAATCCATGGCGTTCCGCAATGGCCTTCGCGAGTGCAAGACCGAGCCCGAGCCCGGTCGATCCGCCATCATTCGCGCTGCCACGGTAAAAGCGGTCAAAGATCTTTTCCGCCTGGCCCGGGGGAACGCCCGGCCCGTCATCGCTCACGGTCAGGACGGGGCCCGGCTCGATCTGGAGCGTGATGCGGCCACCTTCCGGCACGTATTTGAATGCATTGTCGAGCAGGTTCGTAACGAGTCGCGAAAGTTGCGATTCTTCGCCTTCGATCCAGACATCGGGCGCAATATGCCATTCGAAGGCGTGGCCCGATTCCTCGGCACTGTCTGCATAAAGGTTGCAGATGCGCGTCGCCAGATCGCTCAGGTTGACCGGCGCCAATCCGTGGCGGTCGCCGCGGCGCGCCTTGCTCGACGCAATATCGAGCAGCGATTCCAGCATCCCGACGATGCGGCGGATTTCTGCCCGTGCGTCGACCAGCTTCTGCGACACGCTGTCGGGCAGGGGCTCGGCGAGAGCTTTGACCAGCCGCTGGTCGAGATGCATCAGTGGCGTTCGCATTTCGTGCGCGACCTGATCGGATGTCTCTCGATAGGCCTCCAGCAGGCGCCGCACACGCTCCAGCGAGCGGGCGCTGTGATCTGCCAGCTCGTCGATCTCGTCGTTGCGGCGTGCGCTGCCGGGGGTGGCGATCATCGCCACGGTTTCGGGTGAGCGGAACGCGGCGTTTATCTGTTCGATACGCGATTGCAGGCCCATCGCGGCGTGGCGGCCAAACAGGCCCACGAGCAGCACGAAGATTGCCCCGCCAGCAAGAAATACGAGAGCCACACGCCGCAACAGCGGATCGGCGTGTTCGCTTTCATAGGCGACCACCAGCCGCAAGTCGGGGCCGAGCTGGGTCGCACGCGCGAGCACCGGCACATCGTCGAGCACGTTCACGGCACCCAGTTCGGATACCTTGGGGTCGAGACCGGGCCACTGCTGAAGGTCGCCGGTGATCTTCTGCCCGTCACCATCGGTCAGCAGGTAATGTGGCTGGCTTCGTCCGGCAGGCGTGATCGCGAGCCTGTCGGTAATTCGCTGGACCAGTTCGGCCTGACCACCGCTGGCATAGATATCGACCAGGCCTGCCAGGTCGACATCCACGGCCTCTTCCACCGACGCGCGGCTGGCGGACCTGATCGACTGATCGGTCATTGCCCACAGCCCGATTACGAGCAGGATCGAGAATCCGATCGCGAGCCATACCAGGCGCGAGAATATCGAGGTGCGAGAAACGAGCCTTACCTTCCGTCGAGCAAGCGGTAGCCGGAGCCCCAGATCGTTTCCAGTGCAGGGGTTTCGAAGCCGTCTTCCAGCTTGCGGCGCAGGCGCCCGATATTGACATCGACCACGTTGGTTTGTGGATCGAAGGAAATACCCCACACGTCGCGCAAGAGCATTTCGCGGGTCACCGTTTCGCCTGCATTTTCCATGAAGTATCGGAACAGCTCGAACTCGCGCGGGCTCAGGGCAAGATGGCGGTTCTGGCGGAACGCCGTGCGCGCCTTCACGTGGCATTCGAATGCACCAAACAGGATGACGGCGCTGTGTTCCTGCCCCTTCGAGCGGCGGTGGAGCGCCTTCACACGCGCAAACAGCTCGTCCGCTTCGAACGGCTTTGCAAGGTAATCGTCCGCCCCGGCTTCCAGCCCTTCGGCGCGGTCTGCGGTCCGGCCCAATGCCGAGAGCATCAGGATCGGCGTGCCGACGCCGCTTTCGCGCAGGCGCTGGATAACGGTAAGCCCGTCGAGATCGCCGAGCATCCGGTCCAGTATGATGACATCGAAACGTTCCATCCCGGCGCGCAGCAAACCGCTGGATCCGTTCGCCTCGCATACGATCCGGGCGCCACGGGCAATTGCCAGATCCTGCACTTCGACGGTCGCGCGTGCATCGTCCTCAACATAGAGGATCCGCATATTTTCCAAGCTAGCGCCCATGCTCCCCTCCAAGCCTCCGAGCGGCGACACCGACGGTGCCACCGCTCGGGCGGTTGGACAAGCGGCTCTTTCCTCAGCCAAGATCTTCGACCGAGACCCAGCCCTTGGTGCCGTAATTGTCTTCGACTTCGATGAAGAGGCCATTGCGCTCGCCCGTCGGGGTCAGCTCGGTGCCGGCGCGCAGCGAACGCACTTCGGCAGACGAGGCGTCGGGGCCGGAGCGCAAGATGGTATCGATCGCGGTGGTTGCGGCAGGCTCTGCCGGAGCAGCGGCAACCGCAGGCTGCATCTTGGGGACGGACTTGATCGTTTCCGCCTGCGCGGCCACTTCATTGAAGGCCATCACGAAGGCTTCGACCAGCATTTTGCCTTTCTTGCTATTTCCATAACCCGAGGCGGTCGCACCCGCATTCCAGGCGGTGGAGCCCCCGAAGCTGAGCGAGGATTTCTTCACCTCGCCGCTGCCCGTCACGATCGTGAGGCCGGAAGCGGGGCTGAGCACCTTGATGCCTGCAGCAACACGCTTCTTCTTGCCGCCGAGGCCGCCGAACATCCCGATCAGCGCGCCGCCGACAGGAATCTTGGACAGCACGGTCGACGCCGCGCCAGAGCGCCACAGGCCTTCCATCGCGGCGGACTTGGCGAGCTCGATCGACTTGTCGACTTCTTCGCTGTCACCTGCGACGACATTCATCAGGAAGTCGGCAGGTGCGCCGCCTGCTGCGTTATACGGCGTGAAGCAGCCGGATTCGATGGCGAGTGAATTGATCAGTTCGCGCGGACTGCCCAGCCCGTATTCCGACCAGCCTTGCGTATCGCCGTCGACTACCGCGATGGTCCCGAGGCTTTCCTCACACTTGGCGAGTTCGATATCGTCTTTGGCCATGGCGGGCGCGGGTGCGGCCATCGCGATGGCAAGGACGCCAGTGGTAAGTACAGAAGCGGTTTTCATCGTTCATTCCCCCTGTTGCAAGATGGTGCGAAGCATGCGCGACGCCGCTGCTCCCGCCCATTGACCATGCCTGTCAGAGATATGACAAAGCCGGTTAGGCGCGTCCGCGATCAGCGGGTTGCAGGTCCGTCGAAGGTGATCATCCCACCAAGCAGGGCCTCTGCATCGCCCACCAGCTTGCCGATCGGTACGCGGCTGCCGGGTGCCATCGGGTTCGCGTCGATGGCGATAGAAGGCGCAGCCTGCGCCGCAGCAGCGGTCCAGCGGCTCCAGTCGGGCGTGGCGACTGGCGAGGGCATAGTCATCCCTGCATTTGCGAAATCGCCCGGCATGAGTCCGAAGCTGTCGGCGGACACCGCGATGTCGGGGAGTTGCGCCGGAACGTAGGAGGTCGTGTCACGCGTGAACGATGCCGGCATTTCGACCGGGATTGCCTGTGCGCCGACCTGTGTCGTTGCGTCGATCTGGTCAAGCTCGGTCCCCACCTGTCCGAATATTGCAGATCCGGTGATGAAATAATCGTCGGAAACCGGGCCATCCAGATAATAGGTGAACCCTGCAAAAGTACCTCCCTCCCCGAACAGGGCACCGGCGATACGACCGCTGCACCCACAGCTCGATCCGTTATTGCTGATGCTCAGCCCCGGATTGTTGAAAATACCGTCGTTCTGGATCGTAAAACCACTGCCAGGGGTCGAGAAGACGATATTGCGTCCACCGAGTTCGACACGGCCCAGAAGGTCCACGACCGGGCGGGAGCTGAACCGAACGAGCAGCGAGCCTGTGAAGACACCCGTTTCGCCGGCCGTACCCCTCAGATCGGTCGGGGCTGTACCGCCGACAAGCTTGTATTCGACCGTCCCGGACTGGGCCGTCGGAACATAGGGCAAGCCAGCGATCGTGTGGATGTTGAAGTTGGAGAAGCCGCTGTCTTCGGCGCGATAGCGGCTCCAGGCTACGACATTGCCGTACCGCCCATGCTCCGAAGCAGTCAGACCCTCGGCGTCGAAATCGGACGCTGTAAAGCGGCCATTGAGGTATTCAATTCGCCCGTCGATGTCGATAACACCGCCCGTGCTGTTCGCCGATGTAGCGCCGCCACGCTGCACCACCGATCTCAGATCATAGAACTCGGTCACGGTCGGTTCGCCTGTTTCGGCAGGCGATGCCGGAATGATCGAATCCCGCTGAGGCGCTGTGGTCGACAAGATTGCAGCCCCGGAAATAGTGTCGTTCCGGCTTCCCACTCCCGGACGCGGGGCCAGCTGGTAAGTCAGCCCGACCTGATCCGGGCTCGACCCTGCGAATTGTCCCGTAAAACCGATATTGCAACCGCTGTCGCAGAATTCGGCAGTGGTCGATGTGGCAGCAGCGGTGAAATCGAAGCTGCCGGTCGATGAGATGGTCAGGCGCTCGCTTGGATTGTCGGTCCCTCCATCGGTGGCGAAGAGGAACAGATCGCTGGAGAGGCGCTGCCCGGCCATCAGAATGGCACCTTCTATGCCGATCATTTGCGTGGCGAGATCGATGGCCATCTCGGCATCAAATTCGCCGGGTGCCACACGACCGTCGGCATATGTCGGGGAGGTTGCCTGCAAGATCCGGTAGGTCAACCGGCCGCTTGCCGGCAGGGCAAAGTCCGAACGCAATGGGCGCGCGAAAATATAGTGGATCCCCTCGTTCGCGTCATATGCGGTATCATCGACCGGCGTCCCATCGGCCCAGCGACCCATCAGGAAGTTATCGTCGCCGTAGAAATCGAAAGTGGTAGCCGTTCCCTGTCCGAAATCCCGGTTGGAGTTGTTCCGGGTCGGCATTGCTGTCGCAAGAAAACCGTCTGCGTTCAGCGTGTAGGCCAGCGCATCGACTCCGCCGCGATCCACGTTGCCGGAGTTGGAGTTCGTGTTGCTGATGACCCCACGCGCATATATCAGATTACCCACGGCAGGATCGAATGCGGTGATCGGTGCAAGTACAGGGTTATCCGTACGCCCGAAGATGGCGGCGCCGCGAATACGCGATGCTGCATCCGCTGCAAGCGGAGTAACCGTGTAATTCAGACCGACGGTATCGGCATCGTCGCCTACTGTCATGTTGAAGTAGATTGGGCAGGTGCTTTGCGTGCAGCTTCCTGCACTGTCGTTGCCCTGGACGGTGAAGTTGTAGACATTCGTAGTGAACGGACTGCTCGACGCAGTATTGGCTGTGACGAAGGTCGAACGATCGGTCAGATCGCCTGTGCCGAACGTGTAGCTTAGTGGATCGCCATCCTGCGGCATCGTGATGGTGCCGTTGATCCCGACAAACAATCGGCTGGAAGCGTAGCCAACGGCAAGATCGGCATCGAAGGTGCCGGGCGCGCTCTGCCCCCCGCCAAAGGTGGGAGCAGTGGCGAAAAGAAGATCATAGTAGATCGTGGCGAACACCGGCAGTTCCGGGTTGCGCGCTGTGTTGTAGACAAAGTGCCAGCCCTGATTGGCGTTCAGGTCAAAATCGGTACCGTTGGACACACCGACAGAGCCGTTGTTCCATCGTCCTATCGCGATCGATCCAGAGTTAGCCAGCTCTCCTACATCGCCTTCGAATGAGTAATCCGTTCGCATATCGAGCGTGGTGGGCAGGCCATCGGCGCGAACATCGTCGGCACTTGCCGCACCTACGATCAGCGCTTGGCTTTGGGAGTCTCCTGCAACGGTCAGGTTCACGAAGGAACCTGCCTCGAAGTCGGGGAGATTTGAGCCCGGCGTGGGGGTAGGTGTCGGCGCCGGCGTTGGAGCAGGAGTGGGCGCGGGAGTTGGGGCTGGCGCTGGCGTGGGAGTAGGTGCTGGCGTCGGCGTCGGTGTCGGAGTGGGCGCTGGCGTCGGGGTTGGGGTAGGCGCATTGCCGGTCCCACCTTCTGCGCGGAAGCCTGCCACGCCGAACACGGATCGTTGCAGACCACCATCGTCGCGGATCATGTAGGAGAGCGCTGCGTGGGTCGCTCCCGCACCTGAGAGGAAGCCTTCGTATTCGAACCGGCAATTGCCGCTGTCGCATGCCGGACCTGCATTGTCCGGCAAGTCGATCGGGCGATTGGCGGAGCCTGACGCGAACAGATTGGTGCCGGAGAACAGGCCGCGCGGCGCGATGTTGATGCTGGGCGCAGCAAGGCCGCCGGTCGAGACGACATCATAGGTGTAGCCACCGATCGTGATGTCGAAATCCATCCCAAGCTTGGGCGAGGATCCAAACTGCACGGCCATGCTGCCTGTGAAGGTGCCGGGATCGAGGCTGCCATCCGCGATGGTCGGCTGGGTCGCGAATGCGAGCACGTAGTTCACAAGGCCCGTCTGCGGAATATCCGACGCGGGAAGCCCCCAGATGAAGTGCCGCCCGCTGCGTTCGTTCGCGGTGGTCAGCACTTGGCCCGTCCCGCCTGCTACGCGTGCTGCAGAGATGATCGCCTGATCGGCGTAGGCCTCTACCTGGAAGACGCGGTTGCCGAACGTGTCTTCGGCGTCGTCATTCGCGATGCGGGATTCGAAGCCGGTCGAACGGACATATCCGACGAAGGTGCCATCATCGGCACGCAGGATGGAGGTATCTTCGGCATAATCCGTGTCGTTACCGACTCCCGAGAGCGCGAGGCTGAGTTCATCGCTCGACTCGTCGACCGCGAACCCGTCCGAATTGGCAGTGGCGACAGGCGTCATCACTGAGCCGGGTGTGGGCGTTGGCGTCGGAGCAGGAGTAGGCGCCGGAGTGGGTGCGGGCGTCGGAGTCGGAGTAGGTGCGGGGGTCGGCGCCGGTGTTGGGGCAGGTGTGGGGGAAGGCGTCGGTGCAGGTGTTGGCGCTGGAGTAGGTGCGGGTGTTGGAGCCGGTGTGGGCGCCGGAGTTGGGGCAGGTGTGGGCGCCGGGGTTGGTGCCGGAGTAGGAGCGGGGGTCGGCGCCGGCGTTGGCGAAGGAGTGGGGCTGGCGGAGAAATCGCCCGGTTGCCCACCCTGCGCGAGAAATTCGAGGAAGGCCTGCGCAGTCGCAGCATCGCCGAACAATTGGCCGCCGGTCAGGCTCGCAATCCGGTCAAGATAGGCGAGCAGCGCGGTCAGGTCACCGGTTGGCAGGGTTCCGACAGAAGGATTGGCGAGGACCGCATCGACCCGGCCTGCCGCGGCCAGGATGTCTCCCGATGCCCCGATCGCGGCGAGCGCTTCGCCCAGTATGACTGGCACGCCATTTTGCGCCGCAGCCGAAGGGCCGCCCGTGCGCTGGCTGGCAACCGACTTCCGTGGCGTAGCCTGCGGGCCGGTTGCGATGCGCTGTTGGATCTGGCCGCTGGCGACGGTCCACTTGTCGCCCGCGCCGAAATTGCGTCCGTTATTGCCAAGCCCGATACGCACACCGCCGGTCAGCGACTGGCCATCGACCGTGCCATTCTGCGCCGAAAATCCGGCCGAAGAACCCGAGCCGAGCGATGCGATTGCGCCGCCGGGCAGGCGCACCGATGTGGCGGCCCCGGGCGGGCTCACCACCGTGATATTGCCGGAAAGTAGTTCGAACAGCCCCCCGGCACCGATGCGATAGCTTGCCGCGCCGACCACGGAGACGAGCGACCCGTCATCGAGCCGCACCTGGGTGACGCCCGAGCTCTGGGTCACCGTTTCGCCGGGTGCGGGCAGTTGCTGCGTGCTGCTGCTGGAGAAGACCACCGTCGGGTCGGCCGCGGCGTTGGCGGAAAGGCCGATGATCGAAGCCGAGACGAGAAGGGCGCGGCAGCCATTGCGAAGCGTTGAGTTGCGAACCAGCATGTCAGGGTCTCCCCTCAGAATTCGAAGCGCAACGTGGCCGAGGTGGACCAGCGTTCGTAATCGTAGAGTGCGATGTTGCTCCAGTTGCGCGCAAACGTGGCTTGCGGCTGGAGAACCAGATTGTCGGTCAGGGCGACTTTCACGCCCACGGTAGCGTCGAGCCGTTCGTCCTCGCGCTCGACCATGAAAAGGATGTCCGGCGCGTCGTATCGACGCAGGTCGAACCCGGCGCCCGCGACCAGCGCGACACGCTCTGCCACCGGGATCTCGGCTCCGGCCCCGATCTGCACAAAGGTGTTGGACTGCGCATCGCCCAGCGGGTCGCGCGTCTCTTCATGGCCGACCGACCCGTTGATCGAAGCACGCGGGGTGACATATCCCAGGCCCACGGCGTAGCGATCGGCATCGCGCAGCGGATCGGTATCATATTCCAACCGGGTCCATTGTGCGGAGGCGGCAATCGCATTCCCACCCCCGAGCAGGTGTGTGTATTGCCCGATTGCGCCATAGGCGCTGCGATAACCATCGCGCCCGAGCCACAGCTTCTGGACCTGCCCCGATATCGAGATCACGTCCGAATTGCCGAAACTGTGCGAGTATCCGAGAGTGCCCGTCGCGTTGGCGAGATCGAACGGGCGGGAATCGAAATTATCGCGCCAGTTGACGAGGGCGGATGCGAATAACCGATCCTGCCGGCCCACTGCCGACACCACGCTCACACCGCCGTTGATTTCGTAAAACCCGTCGTCCTGCGCTCGCGCCCCGGCGCCAAGATTGCCCGGGCCGAGGAAGGCGAACAGGGGGATCGTGATCTGCGTGAGGTCGGTGGCTGCGTTAATATTGGAATCATAGCCTCCACCCGCTTCGACAAAGCCCGAAACATCGGTGCCGCCCCCGTCGATCTGGCGGTCGAGCTGCCGGATCAGGCCCGTGAAGCGCTGACGGACCGGATCCGGCAGTGTCGGGTCGTCGACGACGGTCCCGAATTCCTGGCGCGCGGTATCGACATCGCCTGACAGCGCATAAGCGCGGGCCAGTTCTGCACGCGCGGGAGCATTGTTTGGCTGGACTGCGAGCACACGCTGCAGCGCCACGATGGCTTCGCCGTATTTGCCAGCGTCGATTGCGGCGACCGCGAGATCGTAATCGTACGCAGGGTCGCCAGCGCGCTCGCCTTGCTGCTGCGCAAGGGTGTCGAACCGGTTCTGATCCGATGCGTCTGCAGACTGGGCGAGAGCCGGTGCCGCCATCGCGATGGACAACAGGCAGAGCGAAGACGCCCCAATCTTCTTGAAACCAGATCGCATGTGCGCATCCCCCGAAGTTCTTGAAGAAACTCGGGTTCAGCTATCGAATAAGCTAGCGGCCATGTCCGCTGACAAGTCTGGTCATCCAGATGACAACCACGGTTAGCGGCGTGCCATCGCGCGCTATTGCTGCGGGGTTTGGAATTGTTGGCGCCTACTGGCAGGGGAGGCACAGGCTACCGCATCCTAGAACGAGCATTCCGCTCCCTCTGGCATATCCTGCCGCGCAATCCGTGCGATCTGGATCGTCAGCGGTGCGTCGGAGGTGAAGGCGATCCGATTGCCGAGGCCGGGTGCGCATTGCTCCGTGATGATCATCTCGCGCCACCCCTTGCCCGCGCTGAGGGCGAAATTGCGGGTGATGTCGATCTCGCGCTCGCCTACCGTCAGCGTGACCGGACCTGCAGGCTGGCTCGCGAGATTGTAGAGGATCCGGTAGTCGCCCGATGTATCGCCGCGCTGAGACAGCGAGAGTGTGCTGCCGGGCCCGAAGACGATCTCGCGCGCATCTTCCTGACGGTCCTTGTCGAACCCGCGCGCAACCACACCCCCGCCTTCGCCGATCAGGTTGGGAAGGCGCGTATCGCCGCCCATTGCACTGATTCCGCTATCGAGCCGCCCAAGATCGAACCATGCTGTCGATACGCCTTCGGTCAGGTAACCGCAATCTTCCGGCAAGGCGGCCATGGTGCTGCGGTCCGCCAGACTGCGACCATAGCCGAGGTTGAACAGGGCGCCCTGCGTGCCGTTCACGGGCGCGCCGCCGCAGTCCGCGGGCCAGCTGAATGAGAGACGACCTGTCGCGTCCTGCTTGCCGAACAAGATGTCCGATACGCCCGCTCCTTCGCTTCCGGGAAGCCACGACGCAAGAAATGCATCGGAGGCGTTGAGCTCGCGGTTCATCCACATCGGTCGGCCCGACAGGAACACGGCTACGGTCGGCAGTCCTGCCGCCTTGAACTTACGCAGCAGGTCGAGCCCTTCGGTATCCTCGAAGACCACCGTTTTCCGGTCGCCGACGAACTCGGCATAGGCTTCCTCTCCGAAGACCACCACGGCAACGTCGTGCGCACCTGCATCCGCAGTTCCATCAGGTGAGAGAGTCGCCGAGCCGCCCTGTGCGGAGGCTTCGCTCTCGATCGCGCGGTAGATCGAAGTGGCGTTGGGGAAGTAGCTGTTGTCCAGCTCTCCGCCACCCTGCCACGTCAGGGTCCAGCCGCCAGCGGCTTTCGCAATATCGTCTGCCGCATTGCCCGCCACGAGCACGCGGGCGCCGGCCTTGAGGGGCAGCACGCCATCATTCTTGAGGATGACCTGCGATTTCGCGACCGCTTCCCGCGCCAGGGCGCGATGATCGGCACTGGCGAGCAGCGCGTAGTCGCCCGCATTGGGGCGCGCGGAAGGTTTCGCCGCATTCGGATCGAGCAGTCCAAGCCGGAGCTTGAGCCGCAGCACCCTGCCAACCGCCTCATCCAGCTTTGCCATCGGGATCGTGCCATCCTCGACCTGTGCGACAAGGTTTTCGAGCAGCGCCTTCCAGTCGTCCGGGACCATGTAGATATCGAGCCCGGCCAGCAGTGCCTGCGGGCAATCGTCGACCGTGCATCCCGCGATCTGGCCATGCGCATTCCAGTCGCCGACCACGACGCCTTCGAAGCCCATCTCATCCCGCAGGACCCCGGTCAGGAGGTCGCGGTTGCCGTGCATCTTGACCCCGTTGATCGAGTT
The DNA here is from genome assembly GCF_964222115.1 of Alteriqipengyuania sp. Classification (NCBI taxonomy): domain Bacteria; kingdom Pseudomonadati; phylum Pseudomonadota; class Alphaproteobacteria; order Sphingomonadales; family Erythrobacteraceae; genus Alteriqipengyuania; species Alteriqipengyuania sp. The sequence goes on along the minus strand of NZ_CAXQBM010000022.1, from coordinate 49,565 downwards.
GAAGCTGGCCATGACCACCTCCACCCCGGCATCAATGGCTGCAGGGTAGGGCACGGCGTGGATTGCCTTCAGGCTTTCGATATCGCCATTGACGTCGCCCTGGTCGACACCCTGATCGGTGCCCCCATCGGCGAAGAAATGCTTGGCGGTTGCGGCCACGCGACCTTCGCGCAGGTAGTCTGCATCGCCGGGGGTGCCCTGCAATCCTTCGACCAGCGCAGCGCCCAGTTCAGCGACGATCCGAGGGTCTTCGGAATAGCTTTCATAGGTGCGGCCCCAGCGATCGTCACGCGCGACCGCCACCGTGGGGGAGAAATTCCAGTCGATCCCCGTCACCTCGATCTCTTTCGCGGTGGCATGGCCGATACGGCGCAGCAGGTCGGCATCGCGGGTCGCGCCAAGGCCGATATTATGCGGGAAGATCGTGGCGCCGACGATATTGGTATGACCGTGCACCGCGTCGGTGCCCCAGATGGTGGGGATCACCGGTTCATCGCCGGGGAGCGGCCCGATCGATGCGTCCCACATCCGGTCGGCATAGGCGAGCCATTTGCCCGCAGGGGCAAATTCATCGCCATCCGGGCCACCATTGCCGCCGTTGAGATAGCTGCCAAAGCGGTACCGCGCCATGTCCTCGGCAGTGAAGGAATTGATCTGCGGCTGGATGAGTTGAGCGACTTTGCGCTCAGTGCTCATCCGCGCGAGGAGGTCTGCAATCCGGGCTTGCTCGCTGTTGGGTGTGCTCGACGAGAGCGCCACGGCATCGCCTGCTTCATTGGGAGCGTGGCTGCATCCTGCTACGCCCAGCACACAGGCGACCGCCAACAAGCTCAACCGCATCCCGAACTCCCGCATGTATAATTCTTGTGAACGTTCTCAAATTTCTCGCACGGGTGTGCGGAGATTGCAAGCGGCTAGCTTTGACGGGTGAGCGTGACGAGGAGGATCGCGGCGATCGCGGCACACCCTGCGAGCGCAAAAAATAGCCCTGCGAAGCCGAATGTTGGGACCAGTCCCAGAGTTAGCCATGGCATCACCAGCGAGGGGCTGGTGTTGGTAAGGTTGAAAAAGCCAAGGTCGCGGCCGCGGTTCTTGGGCCGGGGGAGCACGCGCAGTGTCTGGCCTGTGTGTAGCGAGAGGAAGATCGAGGCGGACACCCCGAACACGACATAACCGGCAATTGCGCTTGCCAGCGATCCCGAAAGGGCCATCAGCACCAGACCGAAGGCAGCGATGATGGCCATCCCGACCAGCGGCAGGAAGGGTCTGCGGTATCGGTCGGCAAGGTGCCCGATGACGAGCGCGAGCGGAACCGAGACCAGCAGAATGATACTGAATATCTGGGCGACGCGTGCGTCCGTCATGGATGGGTCGACCGACCGGAACCAGAAATAGAGAAACGCGAACAGTGCGGCTTCGGATATCTGGATGAGGAGCCGGGCGAGCCACATGCGCACTATCTTCAGGCGCGGCGTAAGGTGCGGAGTTTCGCGAGCGCCCGGCTCGGGCGGATTTTCTTGCATCAACTCGGGGAAGGGCCTTGGCCGACCGACCACCAGCGCTGGCAGCACGCATGCCACAACAATGGCGGCGACCAGCCATAGACGTCCCTCGGGTCCGGCCAGTCCGGGAATCGTCACGAGCGTTGCGCTGACTGCACCGGCAGCGGGCGCAAAGGCGAGCATGCCGCCGAGCAAACCCTTCTGTGCGTCGGGAACATTGTCTCCGGCCCATGCCGACAGCGGGGACAGCATCATGTTGAGGCCGATCTGCCACAGGAAAAGCAGGCCAATCAGCCAACCGATGGAGTCCACTTTCCCGAATAAGATGAGCATCGCGCTGGACAGGATCAGTCCCGCGACAATCCATGGCCTGCGCATACCGGTACGGTCGCTCAGCCAACCGAACCCGATATTGGCAAGACTCGCCGCGATCGCCCCGATAAAGGTCGCGTAGGAAAGCCATGTCACATCGCGGTCGCCAACCATTGCGGTGACCATGACGGGCAGCAGGATCGTCAGGAACGGGACATATGCGATTGCGCCGCCGGCAACGGCCAGCGCGTAGAGCAGCAGATAGCGTATCGCCTGCCGATCTGGCGCCGGTTCAGCCGCCATCGGGTGCAAGCGCGGTCGATCCCCGCTCAATCAGCTTGGCGGGAATGACTTCGGTCTCCGTCGGAAGCTCTTCGCCACGGTTGGCCGCGATCAGCAATTCGACTGCGCGCGAAACGGTGGCGGCAATCGGTTGGTCGACGGCGGTCATAGGTGGCTGGCTGAAAATCGTCATGGGCGTGTTGTCGAAGCTGACGACCGAAAGGTCGAAAGGAACAGCGAGGCCACGTTCCGCAGCCACGTCCATTGCCGCCATGGCCATCTGGTCGTTGCTGGCAAGTATTGCTGTCGGCCGGGGGTCGCGCACCAACAATTTCTCGGCGGCGGCGAAGCCGGAATCATAGCTGAAATCACCGCCCGCGCTCAGTCCGTCACTCGGAATGCCGGCCTGTGCCAGCGCCTCCCGCCAGCCCTTCTCGCGCCATGAGCTGAGCTGGTACTCGCCGGACCCGGCGATAAATCCGATACGACGATGGCCCAGGTCGATCAGGTGCTGGGTGGCGAGCCGTGCTGCGCCTTCGTCATCCATGACCAGCGACAGGTTGCCTTCGTCATCGCGTACGCCGATGCGCGCAAAAGGAACGCCGCGTTCTTCAAGCAAGCCGGTAATCTGCGGATTTTCGGAATGTGGGGGAGTCAGGATAATGCCATCGGGCTGCAGCGCCAGCAGCGCGGTATTGAGTTCTCGTTCGACATGATCGGAATGGGTATCGACCAGCTCGATGATCATGCGATAGCCGAATTCGGCACATTTCAGCATTCCGCCCAGCAGCATCTGGTCGACCCAGTCCGTCCCCTGGCGGGCCTGCCAGTCCGCGATGGTGCGTTCGCGGTCGTTCAGCGCAAGGATCAGGTAGGATCGCGACCCGCTCATGCGCCGCGCCGCGATCGAAGGCACATAGCCGAGCTTGTCGATCGACGCCTCGACCCGCTCCTTCATGGCCGGGCGGACATTGGGCTCTTCGTTGATGACGCGGCTGACCGTCTGCAGGCTCACGCCCGCATCGGCTGCAACATGCTTGATCGTGACTGCCTGGCGCCGTCTCGCCATTATTCGCCCTGTCTCCGCCCGCTGGTTGATTTGCTAGCCGCGCCAACGGCTCAAGGCCAGCCTGACGCCCTGCCATCCGATATTCTTATCGGGGAAAGTGCAGGGCGCGGTCATTGGCTGCGCCCTGCCTTCCCGAGGGGCGCCAAGCAGCGCGCCCTTCGTACGAGACGGGCCCAAACCTGCTGGCAAGGGCCCGTCCGTAGAATGGTCTTCAAGCGCGTTCGATCAGAACTTGAAGCGCGCCAGGAAGGTAAAGCGACGATCGTTGCGGAAGGCGGATCGGGTCATCCGCGTTCCGTCGTAATCGACCACCTGCGAGGTTTCCGTGATCTCGTCGAGCAGGTTCACGCCCTGCACCCCGATCTTCATGAACTCGGTCACATCGTAGAAAATCGACGCGTCCAGCTGACCGCCCGCTTCCTGCCAGATCGGCGAGAACGGGTAGATGTCGTCACGCGGGGTGATCAGGAACTCCGACCGCCAGTTATACGCGGCACGCATGGCGAGCGGGCCCTTTTCGTAAAACAGCGTCGCGTTGACAGTATGCTCAGAAATGCCCGCCAACGGCTGATCGAAGGTGAAGGGGCCTCCGTTCAGAGGCGCGCCACCGCTTGCGTCCGATGGCGATCCGATGGCCGAGAGGTTCGGATTCCGGAAATCACCGCCATCGACGTAGGTGTAGGTCAGCTGGCTACCCAGACCCGCCAGGAAGCCGGGCAGGAAGTCATAGGTTTGCTGATAGGCGATTTCGAAGCCCTTGAGCGTGCCGCTCAGGTCGTTGGCAGGTCCGGTCACGACCACGTCCTGCGATACGCCACTGGGACTGGTGTAGTTCACCACGCCCGTGCCCGTTGTGACGATGCCGTCGATATCCTTGGCAAAGATCGCACCGGTGAGCGAGCCGACCCGGTCGAAATACCATTCGAGCGAAAGGTCGTAGTTCCAGGATTCGGTCGGCAGCAGGTTCCGGTTGCCGGTGGAAATGCCCAGCAGCGGCCCGTCATCGACGCGCCCGCTGAAGCCAAGCACGCCGCCAGCGCTGAACAGCTGCAGGTCGGGGCGGGAAATACCCTTCGATACGGCACCGCGAATGACCACGCCCGTGCCGCTGTCGAGCCGGAGGTTGAGGGCGGGCAGCCAGTGATCGAACACGATTTCGCGGTTGTCCGGGATCACTTCGCCGGTGAACAGCGATGCGAACTCCGCTTGGCGCGCCCCGGTCAGCAAGCAATACTGCCGCTCCTGCCCCGGAGGTGCCGGAGTGGCGCAGACGGTGTCGATCTCGGACGGCTGGACGATACCGTCGCCATTGCCGCCGACCGTGGGATCGTCGAACTCGCCCGGCTGCGGCAAGCCGACCAACGCGGATGTCTTGAGACGGGTTTCGACGTAACGCAGGCCGAGGTTGCCCGCGAAGGACCAGCCATTGTCGAAATCGCGACCGAAATCGAGCCGCGCATAGGCAGCGGCGGTCACTTCCGAAACGTCAGAGATTTCCGACGGACAGTACGGATCGCAGTTCACGGTCTGCCCGGTCACGGGATCGGTATAGGTGCGACCGTTGACGCCCAGCGTGAAGCGGTTGGGCGACTGGCTGAAAGTGCCGATTTCCTCCCACTGCTGGTCGGTGACACCGTTCAGGTATTCCTGGAGGAAATCGTCTCCGCCATAGAAATAGGCCCCTCCACCGGGGATCGGTGTGCCTGCCTCGCCACGTTGGAAATTATCCGCAAAGGGCGTGACGTATTGCGAATAGTTCGGGAACTCGTCGGTAAAGGCGCCCCCTGCGATCGCAAATTCCTGACCCGGAAGGCCGGTGTAGAGGCGGCCCGGCACGAAGGGACATCCCGGCCCCTCGTTCCACGGTGCACAGCCTGCACGCCCGGCCCAGGGTGCCGAAAGGTTGCCCCAGGTGCTGAAGTTCGTGTTGCGGGTCGTCCTGTCGCGAGCGGCCCAGCGTGCGCCGAAGCGGGCCTTCCGGAAAAAGCCTTCGTCGCTGATGTCGTATTCCAGATCGCCCTTGATGCTGAACAGGTCGCCATCATTGCGCTCACGGCTGTCGAGACCGAACCAGTAATAGGTGTAGTAGCCCGAGGTGAAATAGTCCGCCGGAGCGCCCACGGGTGCGAGGAACTGCACGTTCGGGGTTTCGCCGCTCAGGTCGACGTCGATATCGGCCCAGGTGCTCATCGCACCGAAAACCGAGTCACGTTCCAGATCCGAGGTAATGTACTGCGCTTCGACATTGCCGCGCAGGCGATCGGTAAACTGCATTTCGATGTCGTACGACATGTCCTGCGTAACGCTGCGCGTATCGCGCAGGAAGCGCAGCGAATCCATCGGTATACCGCCCCAGCCGAAGGGGGTGGCGTATTCGTCGCCGACATTGTCGGTCAGGATGCCGCTGACGAACTGCCCGTTCTGGTCGTACTGCCAGCTTTCGCCGGGGCGCGGCTCGGGCGAGGATACACCATCGTCGATCCGGCCCAGAAGCGCGTATTCCTGGGTGAAGAAGCTCGTCTTGGACCGCAGGTACTCGAAAGTCATCCGCAGGTCGCCATCGAGCGTTTCGAACTGGCCGACTGCGGAAATCGCCTCGCGATCGCGATCGAGATCGGTCGTGCGGACACCGGCATACTGCGGCACCAGCACGGAATTGGCGGGCGGGAAATTATCCGGCGTATAGTTGGGCGTATCGCCGAAGCCGCCCGAATTGACGTCGAACACCCGCAGGCAGCCGCCCGTCAAGCTGACATCGCGGTAGCACGGGTCTGCGACCTGTGAGGCATCGGTGCGGCTCTTCAGCTCCGAATAGGAATAGGCGAGTTGCAGGCCGAACGTGCCATGTGGCGTATCGAATGTATCCGAAGCCAGCACGTTGAAGGTCGGCGACCATTCGCCGCGCAAGTCACCGTAGTTGGCTTCTGCGGAACCGGCGATGTTCAGGCCCGGATTGTCGAGCGGCTTGCGCGTGACGAGGTTGACGATACCTGCGATCGCGCCTTCGGTCATGTCGGCGGTGACGTTCTTGAACACCTCGACGTGGCCAAGCAGCTCGGGCGAAATGTCGTTGAACGACAGCACCGTGCCGCCCGTGGCAGAGAAGATGTCTCGGCCGTTCAGTTCGGAACGGACGTAAGGCAGGCCGCGAATGATGACCCCGGTGCCCTCGACCGAGAAGCGGTCGGGATCGGAGGCTTTTTCGAAACGGCCGATGTTGACGCCCGGGACGCGCTGAAGCGATTCGGCAACCGAGCGATCCGGCAGGACGCCGATATCCTCGGCGGTGATCGCATCGACCACGGTATCGGCATTGCGCTTGATATTCTGGGCGCTTTCCAGCGAGGCGCGGTAACCGCTGACCACCAGCACATTACCATTATCGGTCGCGAGCTCTTCTTCGCTCTGCTCGTCTTCGTCCTCATCGGCATCCTGCGCGTAGGCAGGTTGCGCGACCAGTGCGAGCGCGAGGCTCGATGCGGTGCCAAGGGCGAGAGTGCGCCACGCACGGTGCGGCGCAAATGATTGCGATTGCTTCAAGATTTCCTCCCCAAAAGTCGCGTGCCCGGAATCAAGTCCAGATCATCGAAGCTTCGTATATCCGCCATTGTGATCGTTCACAAGAAGAAATGAACGTTCACAATTGACGCTCGATCGATAACACCTCATTCCCTGCGGCATATATAAGTGAGAGGGTTGGCCGGATGGCTATCGAGAGGATCGTGATCGTAGGCGGCGGGACTGCCGGGTGGATGGCGGCGGCGGCGCTGTCGCGCCTGTCCGACAGCAGGAAGGTCGCCATTACGCTGATCGAATCGGAACAGATCGGCACGGTGGGGGTGGGGGAGGCGACGATCCCGCCGATGGTCGAATTCAACCAGCTGCTAGGGATCGACGAGCGAGAGATGATGGCCGCCACGCAGGCGACCTTCAAGCTGGGAATCCAGTTCGCCAACTGGGGGAATCTGGGCGAAAGCTACCTTCACCCCTTCGGGACCTACGGCTACCACATTGGTGGCATAGCCTTTCACCAGGTGTGGCACCGTGCGCGGGCCGAAGGTGATCGGCGACCGTTGCAGGTCTTCAACCTGGAAACGGTGGCAGCGCACTTCGGCCGGTTCTCGCGCACGCAGGACTATCAGCGCGACGACCTGCCGCCGATGAACTATGCCTATCATATCGACGCGACACGCTACGCCGCCTTCCTGCGCGGATATTCCGAAAAGCGGGGCGTCGTGAGGCGCGAAGGCAAGGTGGTCGATACGACCCTTGATGGCGAGACGGGCTACGTTTCTTCCGTCACAATGGATGACGGCGCGACGGTGGAGGGCGATCTCTTCATCGATTGTTCGGGTTTCCGGGGCTTGCTGATCGAGCAGGCGTTGGAGACCGGTTACGAGGACTGGCGCCAATATCTGCCGTGCGATCGTGCGGTCGCACTACCTTGCCGTCGGGAAGATGGCAGCCCGCCGCCGCCGTTCACGAAGGCGATCGCCCACACTGCCGGATGGCAGTGGCAAGTGCCGCTGCAGCACCGAAACGGCAACGGCCACGTCTATTGCAGTGAGTACATGTCCGACGAGGAGGCGCACGATATCCTCGTAGCCAACATGATGGGCAAGCCCGAAGCTGAGCCGAACTTCCTGCGCTTCGTCACCGGTCGCCGCAAGAAATCCTGGAACCGGAATGTCGTTGCCCTCGGCTTGTCGTCCGGCTTCATGGAGCCACTGGAATCGACTTCGATCCATCTTATCAATTCGGGCATCAACCGCCTGATCGCCATCCTCTCTCTCGATGGCGTTACCCAGACACAGCAGGATACCTTCAACCGGCTGACCGACAAGGAATACCGGCGCATCCGCGATTTCCTCGTCCTGCATTACAACGCCACAACCCGCGACGATTCCCCGTTCTGGGACTATGTCCGCACGATGGACGTGCCCGACACGCTGACCGAGAAGATCGAACTCTTCAAGGCGAATGGCCAGATCTTCCGCGAGGAGGACGAGCTGTTCAACGAAACCAGCTGGGCTGCGGTAATGATGGGGCAGGGCATCGCCATGGGCGGGCATGGACCGATCGCCGCATCGATGGACCTGCCCGACTTCAGGGGCGAGCTGGACGAGATGGAAAGATCGATCCGCTACCTCGTCAACCACATGCCGACGCACGGCGATTATCTGGCTAAGTATTGCCCGGCGAAGGCCGCCTGACTTACCGGAAAGGCGGTTCGTTGAACGCACGCAATTTACGGCTGTGGAGCCCGGGGCCTTCTTCGCGCAGGTGGCGACAGGCGCCGATGCCGATCTGCAGGTGCGCGGCAATCGCCTCTTCGTAAAAGGTGTTGGCCTGCTTGGGCAGCTTGATCTCGCCATGAAGCGGCTTGTCCGACACGCACAGCAGCGTGCCGTAGGGCACACGGAACCGGAAGCCCTGCGCGGCAATCGTGGCGCTTTCCATGTCGATCGCGACCGCGCGGCTTAGCGAAAAACGCTTGGCAGATAGCGCGTATCGCAGTTCCCAGTTGCGGTCGTCCGTCGTCACCACCGTGCCGGTGCGCAGTCGCTGCTTGAGGTCGCTGCCATGCCGACCGGAAACGTCCTCTGCGGCCGTGGCAAGCGCCTGCTGCACCTCGGCAATCGCGGGCAGAGGGATCTCGGGCGGCAGAACCGGGTCGAGCACGTGGTCATCGCGCAGGTAGGCATGGGCGAGCACGTAGTCGCCGATCTTCTGGCTCGGGCGAAGTCCGCCGCAGTGGCCGATCATCAGCCATGCCTCGGGCCTCAGGACGGCTAGGTGATCGCAGATTGTCTTCGCATTACTGGGTCCGACGCCGATATTGACCAGCGTGATCCCGCCGCCGTCCTTGCCGATCAGGTGGTAGGCCGGCATCTGGTGCCTCCGCCATGCCGCATCGGATAGCTGGGCCTTGGCGTTCTCGGTCGGCTCGGTCAGGTACAGCCCGCCTGGCCCGGAAAGGGCCGCGCACTCATCGTCGCCCAGCCGGGCGCCCGCCCAGTCGACGAACTCGTCGACATAGCGGTGATAATTGGTGAACAGCACGAAGCGCTGGAAATGCTCCGGGTCGGTCCCGGTATAATGGGCGAGGCGTGCAAGGCTGAAATCGGTCCGCAACCCGTCGAACAGCGAGAGCGGGATCTGCTGGTCGGGATCGTCCAGTTCGATACCGTCCGCCAGTTCGTCCCCGATGTCGGCGAGGTCGGTATGCGGGAAATAACGGGCGATTTCCTGCGGGGTAATGCTGGAAAGTTGGGCGGTCGCTTCCCCGTCGAGGACATAGGGAAACGGAATCTCCTGATCGGACGGCTGCACGTCGAGGCGCACTGAATAATCGCTCGCGATCAGCTCCAGCTGTGTTTTCAGGTAGGCGCGGAACAGCCGTGGGCGCGTCACCGTGGTGGCGTAGGTGCCTGCCGTGTTCAGCCTGCCGAAGGCGCGGCTTTGGGGGCTTTCGGGCTCGCTACCGTCATAGTGCAGCAACAGGCGCGGATAGGTGTATCGGCCTGCACGCGCGCTGGCCGCGGGGAGCGCACCATCGCGTGCAAAGGTTACGATGTCGGCCCGCAGCCGCTCCACCGCGGCGTTGTAGTGCGATTCGAGTGCGTCGAGCGCTTCGTCGATTGTCATCATGCGGGGGCCTCGTCGGGCGAGGGCACGCGGATGTCAAAGACAAAAATTCTCCAGGCATCGAAACCTTCATCCCTACGCAGCGAGCCGGGGGTCCACCAAGGTCGGCTTATGCGCATTGTAACGTGCCATCGGGGCAAAAGAGGTGAGCGGGGCGATCGCGGGGCGCCAGTCGTTGAACTCGCGCACGGTCTCCGCCAGAGTGAAGGGCGGGATCCGCCGGTCTCTGGATATCACATCCTCCAGCCCGGGGCCTTCGATGCCGATCCGCTTGCGCGCCCGCAGGATCCGCCGGGGACGGATCAGCCCGCGCTCGATCAGCAGATCCTCCAGGCGCCGGTATGGCGCGCGCAGCTGGCGGCGAATATCGCTGGCCGAGCCTTCGGGGATCGGTCCATCCATCAGGCTGACTGCGATGGCCTGTTCTACCGCCATTTCCTGCGCGGTGCCGGCAAAGCGGATCGCATAGGCAATTTCGCTGAGCGGGGCGGTGCGGAAATTGGGCCGCTGCACACCCGCGCGGCGCAATGCCGTTCTGAGTGCACGCCATTCGCGTGGCGTATAATCCTCTCCGATATAGACATCGACACCGCCATCTTCCGCCCGCTGGGCAAAGGCGCAGAAGCGCTCCGCCTCATGGGTGGACAGGAAGACAGAGGCATAGGTGTCCAACGGCCCGTCGATGTGCCCGAACTCCAGCCCCAGCTTTTCGCCCAGAGCCTTCGCGATGGCCGCACCGTCGGCGAGCCGCAGGTCCTGCAGGGCAAGCAGGATCTGCCTGCGGGTGCGGCGACTATAGGCCTTGGCGAGCTTCGCCGCGTCTTTCGAGATGGCGCCCGAATGCACGAGGATATCGGTTATCTTTGGCTTGCCGGCCAGTCGGCTGGAACCCGTGGGCGAGCGCTGTTGCGCGGGCAGCTGATCTGCGTCGTTCGCGCACTGGCGGCTGGATGCGCACAGGACCGCGCGCGTCCAGATCGGGGCTGAGGTCAAAAGGTTGAGCGGCAAGAGCAGGGCCGCCAACGGACCTCGCGTTCGTGCGGTGAGCGCAATCCGCTCGACCAGTGCTGCACAGGCGAGAACGCCGTTGAATACGAGCACTGCGAGAACCCACGGCGCGTCGACTAGCGGTGGCATGCTCTCGAAGCCGGGCGTGATCCGGCCGGCCAGCAACAATGCAGCGGCCGCAATTGCCGTCAGGCCAGCGCAGGCGAGTGTCGCCGCCACCAGCACGATCCTCCGGTCGCGATAATTGAAATAACGTTCCCAAAGGCTGCTCTGCGTGCCGCCGAGCGGTTGCCGGTTGCCGAATGTGGTCAGCGACAACCGCCGCGCCTTTGCTTTTATCGCGTCGCGGAACCTGCGTGCGCTGAGTTCCTGCACACCGATGACCTGCCGATGCTCGTCGCGCTGCCATACGAAGGTGGAGAGGTGACCCCGTTCACCGATGCGCCGAACAGCGTCGAAGATCGGGGAAGGGCTGGCCTTGTCGAACACGTCCCCGTGGAGCTTGAGGGCCCAGATCGCATCGCGCCGGAAGGCCAGGCCGGTATCGAGGACGGGCACATTCTTGACGGTCTGTGCACGCAACAGCAGTTCGCGGGCACGATGTTCGCCCAGATCGTCGAGTCCGGCGCCACCTGAGAGCGGGAGCGCTCCGCGCGGCATGGTCAACACCGGCAGCTGGACGATGCTTGCAAATTCGCAGTGCCAGTTGGCCAGCCTGAGCGCCAGCGGATGTGCGATCGTCTCCGGCCCCTGCACGAAGTAAGTCTGGAAATCGACATCGTTCTGGTGCTCGAACCCGCGCACGGCGTCGAGCAGTGCGTTGAGTGCACGCGCTTGCGATGCGGCATCGCGCAGATCGTAGAGGCACAGTTGCACCCGGCTGTCGGCCCGTGCTTCACGCCGGATCGCCTCTACGGTCGGCCCGTCGATCGAACGTACACCGACAAAGATCATGTAGTTTTCATACTCGATGCTACGCTTGAGGCGCGCCAGCATCGCTCCGGCGAGCGGGGCGGAAGCCGTGATCGGAACGAGGATTGCGGTGCACCCTTCCTGCTTTCGCCGCAGCATCTCGACTGTCGGCTCTTCCCGCCGACGGCGCCAGCTCTGGATATCCGCCACGAGCTTGACGATGAGATTCTCGAGTCCGAGCACGGCAGTCACAACGGCGAGCAGCGCAACCACTCGCCCCAGGATGCCCCATCCGTCCCATAGAAACAGAACTGCGTTTTCCATGTGTCTTGCACCTTTTGCCAATCTTCCCGGACTGGTGGTGCACGGCGGTTTCTGTCTCGCGCATTAAGGCTTAAATGTGGCAATCTGCGACGAACCGTTATCCACTATCGATGAATCGACGTGAATCGGGCGAGTCGCGGTCAACAATAAGGCAAGAATAGGGCAGTTGAAAAAATCAGGATTCTTCGTCGCCCGCTTTTTGAATGGGACGAGAGATAGTCCGAATCACATCGCCAAAGACCCGAATCGGGAGAGCGATTCGGTTCGGACGTCTGCGACAAGCCAATGAAGTCGCAAGATAACCAAGCCGTTGGTTAAGCTCTGTTTTACTTTTTCGGCCTAGCGATGCCGGAAGGGAGTTTGCCTATGGTGTCGAAATCCATCCTAGAAGGTCGTGAAGGCCTCAAGCTTGTGTCGCTGTTGATCAAGGCGATGCAGGCCTTCATTTGCCTAGGCCTTGCTGCGGTTATTTCGCTGACCGTCGTCGAGGGAGGATGGCGAATCGGCATTGCGGTTGCGGCAGGTGTGGCTCTGGCCATCGTCCTTGCCGCGAGCCTCGTGAGCGAACGACTGAAGAACATCCAGGTCCGGTCCTACAAGAATCACGTCGACAGCATCAACCGCACGCAGGAGCAGATCGAAGAACTCTTCGCGATGACCGATACGCTGCAGGCGGCGGACAGCAATGCCGATGCCGCTCAGGTGCTGCGCGCGACGAGCCGCAAACTCCTCCCCGGCTGCGGGGTTGCGCTGTACGTGTTCAACAATTCGCGCGACCGGCTGGATCTGATCGACAGCTGGGACATGCCGGAAAGCTATCAGGCGACCGAAAGCCTGATCCCGGCCAATTGCTGGGCGTTGAAGCGGGGCAAGGATCACCTCAACAATCCGCACGAGCGTTCGCTGTGCTGTTCGCACTATATTGGCGATGTCGCCAGCATAGAGGTGCCGATGATGGCGCGCGGGCAGGTCTTCGGCCTGCTGGTGCTCGGCGATCGGGGTGGCAAATGCTCCAACGTCGATAATGCACGCAGGATTGCCCGGGCACTGGCGGATTCGACCTCGCTTGCGCTGTCGAACATCTCGCTGCGCGAACAACTGCGCACGCAGTCGCTCCGCGATCCGATGACCGGCCTCTACAACCGCCGCTATATGGAAGACACGCTGGAGCGGTTCATTTCGCTCGCTCAGCGGCAGAACCAGTCGACCTCGGTGCTGATGATCGACCTCGACAACTTCAAGCGGCTCAACGACGAGCACGGGCATGCGAAGGGCGATGCGGTGCTGAAGGACGTTGCCGCCCAGGTGGTCGGCGCCCTGCGCCCGTCCGATGTCGTGTGTCGCTATGGTGGCGAAGAACTGCTGGTGATCCTGCCGGATTGTGGCCTCGAAGATGCGATGATGCGGGCCGAGCAGGTTCGCGCGCGGATCGAACTCCTGTCGGAACAGCATGGCGCCAGCGTCGCCGCTTCGATCGGTGTGGCGACCATGCCCGAGACCGCGAAATCCGCTGCCGATCTTCTGTCTGCATCGGACGCCGCGCTGTACGAAGCGAAGGCTGCCGGCAAGAACCAGGTCCATGCCTCGCCGCCGATGGCCCACAAGAAGCAGGGTACCGAACCGATCAGCCCGCGCCTGGTCGCCAACGCAGGTTTCAAGGACTTAAGCTAAGAGGCGCTCTGCGTGCCAAGCGACGTGATCGGCCATAAAGCTCGATATGAAATAATAGCTGTGGTCGTATCCTTCGCGCAAATTGAGCGTCAGCGGGATGCCTGCATTCCCACACGCTTCGGATAGAAGTTCGGGCTTCAGCTGTTCCTCCAGAAACTGGTCCCCTGTGCCCTGGTCCACCAGCAGCGCGTCGGCGCGAGCGCCATCCTCGATCAGCGCGCACGCATCATAGGCACGCCATTTGGCGCGATCATTCCCAAGATAGCCGGATAGCGCTTTCTCGCCCCACGGGCAGTTCACTGGGCTGACGATCGGCGCAAACGCGCTGATCGAACGGAATATATCGGGGTTGCGCAGCCCGATGGTGAGCGCGCCATGTCCGCCCATCGAGTGTCCGGTGATCCCCTGCCGGGCCATATCGGCGGGGAAGTTCTCCGCGATAAGCGCAGGCAGTTCGTCCTCGATATAGCTGCGCATCTTGAAATGCGGCGCCCAGGGTTCCTGCGTGGCATCGACGTAGAAACCGGCGCCTTGGCCCATGTCGTAGGCCTCGTCGTCGGCCACACCTTCGCCCCGTGGCGAGGTATCGGGAGCGACGAATATGATCCCATGCTGCGCGCAGGCCGTGCGATACTCGCCCTTCTCGGTAACATTGGCATGTGTGCAGGTCAGGCCCGAAAGATACCAGAGCACGGGGCAGGGGGCCGCTTCTGCCTGCGGTGGCACGAAGACCGAGAAGGTCATCGCGGTCCCGGTCGCCTCGCTCGGATGCGAATAGACCCCCTGGATGCCGCCGAACGCCTTGTTCTCGCTGACAGTCTCCATCAATCGTACACCACCACGGACCGGATGCTCTCGCCCGCATGCATCAGGTCGAAGCCCCTGTTGATCTCTTCCAGCTTCAGCACGTGGGTGATCATCGGATCGATCTGGATCTTGCCGTCCATGTACCAGTCGACGATCTTGGGCACATCGGTGCGGCCCTTGGCGCCGCCGAAGGCAGTGCCGCGCCAGTTGCGCCCGGTGACCAGCTGGAAGGGGCGTGTCTCGATCGTCTTGCCGGCTTCGGCCACGCCGATGATGATCGAAGTACCCCAGCCCTTGTGGCAGCATTCGAGCGCCTGCCGCATCACGTCGGTATTGCCGGTGCAATCGAAGCTGTAGTCCGCTCCGCCGTCCAGCATTTCGACCAGCGTGGCGACGACATCGTCGACCTCCTTGGGATTGACGAAATCGGTCATCCCGAAATGTTCCGCGTAGGACTTCTTCTCGGGATTGATGTCGACGCCGACGATCCGGTCCGCACCCGCCATGCGGGCGCCCTGGATCACGTTGAGGCCAATGCCGCCAAGGCCGAACACGACGACATTGTCGCCCGGGCGCACATCGGCGGTGTTCACCACCGCGCCTACCCCGGTCGTCACGCCGCAACCGATGTAGCAGCTGGTGTGGAAGGGCGCGTCCTCACGGATCTTGGCGACCGCGATTTCGGGCAACACGGTGAAGTTCGAGAAGGTGGAGCAGCCCATGTAGTGGTAAATCGGCTTGCCATTGTAGCTGAAGCGCGTGGTTCCGTCGGGCATCAGGCCCTTGCCCTGCGTCTCGCGGATCGCGCTGCACAGGTTGGTCTTGCCGCTGAGGCACATCTTACACTGGCGGCATTCGGGCGTGTAGAGCGGGATAACGTGATCGCCTTCCTTCACCGATGTCACGCCCGCGCCCACTTCGCGCACGATGCCCGCACCTTCATGGCCTAGCACGCTGGGAAACAGTCCTTCGCTGTCCAACCCGTCGAGCGTGTAGGCGTCGGTATGACAGATGCCGGTCGCCTTGATTTCGATCAGCACCTCGCCCGCCTTGGGCCCTTCGAGGTCCAGTTCGACGATCTCCAGCGGCTGCTTGGCTTCGAATGCGACGGCGGCGCGGGTCTTCATAGGGAACTCTCCTCAAAGCGGGGTCTGCATTGCTGGCAACATCCCGGATCGGGCAAACGTGCCTTGCTCTTGTTCGGCTGCCTGCCTAGTCGCTTGACCCGTGATCGATCAATCCGCCTTCCGCGACGCGCTCGGCACTTTTGTGACCGGGGTTACGATCGTCACCGCCTATGATGCGCAGGGAAACCCCTCGGGGCTGACAGCAAACAGCTTCAACTCGGTGTCGCTCGACCCGCCCATGGTGTTGTGGAGCCTGTCGCTCGGCAGCCGCAACCTGCCCGTGTTTAGGGAAGCGAAGGCATGGGCCGTGCACATCCTCGCGGCCGATCAGCAGGACCTCTCCAACCGGTTCGCGCGCCAGGGCGTGGACAAGTTTGGTGGGCTCGATTGCGGAGACGGGCCCGAAGGCGCGCCGCGGATCGAGAATTGCGCTGCGCGCTTCGGCTGTACCGCCAAGTTCGAATACGAGGGCGGGGATCATGCCATCTTCCTGGGCGAGGTCGTCGATTTCGAGCGTACGACCGCCGAACCGCTGATCTATCACGGTGGCCGATATGGCCGGGTCATGCGTGGCGGCGACATCGCCGACAACGCCGATACCGCGCGGCTGCTGGCCGAGGGCCTGATCGAACGGACAGGGGAGGAAGAGCAGGCCAGCTATGTCCTGACAAAGGCAGGAGCAACGCAGCTGGATATCCTGCGCAGGTTCCAAAGCAGCTAGTCGGAACGACGCAACAAATGCGACACTTGTACATATAAGAATATCTTTATATGTCCGTCTCCATGCGGACCGAAGCAATCCTGCGCGCGCTTGGCGACCCTACCCGGCTGCGGATCATGCGCTTGCTCGGCACGATGGAGCTCGCGGTGGGCGAACTGTCCCAAGTCCTCCAGCAGAGCCAGCCGCGCGTCTCGCGCCACGCGTCGATCCTGTGCGATGCCGGGCTGGCCGTCCGGCGGCGCGAGGGTAGCTGGATATATCTGCGCGCCGCATCCGATAATGCGGGGGGATCGCCCCTGACCGCAGCCGTGATGCGCCTGCTTTCGACTGCCGAGCGGGAAGACGATGCATTCGCAGCGCAGTGCGAAGAGGATCGCCGCCAGCTTGCAGCAATCCGGGATGCCCGCGACGACAAGGCCGCGGAATGGTTCGAGGCGCATGCGGATGACTGGGACGACCTTCGCCGCCGCCACAGCCCCGATGCGCAGGTCGAGGCGGCCCTGCGCGATGCACTGGATGGCGATCCGATGGGCGAGCTGCTCGACATCGGTACCGGCACCGGGCGCATGGCAGAGATTTTTGCGGACGAGGCATCGCGCGTCGTCGCGCTCGACAAGAGCCTCGAAATGCTGCGCGTGGCGCGCGCCAAGCTGCAGAACCTCCCCGCCGACCGCGTCGAGCTGGTGCAGGGCGATTTCCTGTCCTTGCCTTTCGAGGGCGGCAGTTTCGACACCGTGCTGCTCCACCAGGTGCTGCATTGTGCGCCCGATCCGCTGGTGCCCCTGCGCGAGGCAGCGCGTGTGCTGCGCCCCAATGGACGTATCGCCATCGTGGATTTCGCCGCCCACCAGCATGAGGAGCTGCGCGAACGATTCCAGCATGCCCGCCTCGGGTTCGAGGATGCGCAGATTGCCGGGGCGTTCGAACAGGCGGGCTTTGCACCGGCGGAGCCGGTTTCACTCGAAGGAGAAGCTCTCGTCGTGAAAATCTGGGTCGCGCGGCGATCGAACCCCTTGGGCCGAACTCACGCACAGAAAAGGGCGATTTCATGAACGCGACCTCGGGCGCCCCACTCGATCCCGCACGCGAGGAATCGCGGGCGAAGAGCGATCCGCTTTTCAGCGGTTTGCCCGGCGATATCGACGTCAGCTTCGAATTCTTCCCCCCGAAGTCGGAGAAGATGGAGGCGCAGCTATGGGACGCAGTGACTGAGTTGAAGCCGCTCGATCCGGCCTTCGTATCGGTAACCTACGGTGCGGGCGGATCAACCCGCGAGCGGACTCACAAGACGGTGGCACGGATCATCGCTGAAGCGGGAATACCGGCTGCCGCGCACCTCACCTGCGTCGATGCTTCGCGCAAGGAAACGCAGCGGATTGCCGAGCAGTATTGGGAGGCAGGCGTACGCCATATCGTCGCGCTACGCGGCGATGCGGGCGAACCCGGGGCGCCGTTCAAGCCGCATCCCGAAGGCTACAATGATGCAGAAGAGCTGGTTCGCGGCCTGAAGGAGGTCGCGGATTTCGAGATTTCGGTCGCCGCCTATCCCGAATGCCACCCCGATGCGCGGAGCCCGCAGGCCGAAATCGACTACCTCAAGCGCAAGATCGATGCCGGTGCGAACCGCGCCATCACGCAGTTCTTCTTCGCGCCCGAGACCTTTTTCGCGTTTCTCGACAAGACAAAGCAGGCGGGGATCGACGTGCCGGTCGTTCCTGGCATCCTGCCGATCACCAATGTCGCCAAGGCGCGCCAGTTTGCCGGGCAGTGCGGGGCGGAAATTCCCGGCTGGATGGATTCGCTGTTCGAAGGGCTCGATGCGCGCCCGGCTGCGCGCCAGCTGATCTCGGCCACCATCGCCGCCGAGATGTGCCGCCGCCTCTACGCGGGCGGCATCCGTCATTATCACTTCTACACCTTGAACCGCGCGGACCTGGCTTATGCGATCTGCCACCTGCTCGGCATGCGACCGAAGGAGACTGCCGAATGAGCCAGCAGCAATCCGCTGCGCAGGCCCTGCGCGAAGCCGCACGCGAGCGTGTTCTGGTGTTCGATGGCGGCTACGGCACGGGCATCCAGAACCGCAAGCTGGACGAGGCCGACTACCGCGGCGACCTGCAGCTCGATGCCGACCAGAAGGGCAATAACGACCTGCTCAACCTGACCCGGCCCGACGTGATCCGTGATATCCACGCGGCCTATCTCGACGCGGGTGCCGACATGATCGAGACCAACACCTTCAGTTCCACCAGCATCGCGCTGGCCGATTACAAGGCCGAGCATCTGGTGCGCGAGGTCAACCTTGCAGGCGCCAAGGTCGCGCGCGAAGCGGCGAATGCGGCGCAGGAAAAGGATGGTCACCGGCGGTTTGTGGCAGGTGCCATCGGGCCGACCAACAAGACGCTCTCGCTCAGCCCCGATGTCGAGGACCCGGGTTTTCGCGAGGTCGATTTCGACCAGATGCTGGGCGTCTATCGCGAGCAGTGCGATGCGCTGATAGAGGGCGGGGTGGATTTCATCCTGATCGAGACGATCTTCGATACGCTCAACGCCAAGGTCGCAGCGATGGCGGCGCAACAGGCGGCGCAGGCAGCGGGTCGCGAAGTGCCGATCATGCTCAGCTTCACGATCACCGACAATTCAGGTCGCAATCTCTCGGGCCATACGGTCGAGGCGTTCTGGCACGCGGTGCGCCATGTCGATCCCATCGCGGTGGGCGTCAACTGCTCCTTCGGCGCGGACAAGCTGCGCCCGCATCTCGCTGCGCTTTCGCGGCAGGCGGACACGCTGATCCTCGCCTATCCCAACGCGGGCCTGCCCAACGATCTGGGCGAATATGACCAGGAGGCAGGCGAGACCGCCGATCTGGTCGGCGTGTGGTTCAAGGAGAACCTCGTCAACATCGTGGGCGGCTGCTGCGGCACGACGCCCGCGCATATTGCGGCCATAGCGAAGGCGGCGAAGGACGCGGCGCCGCGCCCGATCCCCGAGGTTGAGCGCAAGACGCGCCTCGCCGGGCTCGAACCTTTTACGATGGCAGCCTGATCGACATTCAATGACGACCAACGCATCATCCAGCTTCGTCAATATCGGCGAGCGCACCAACGTCACCGGGTCGGCGCGCTTCAAGAAGCTGATCATGAACGAAGATTACGAGACCGCGATCGAGGTCGCGCGCGACCAGGTCGAGAACGGCGCGCAGGTGATCGACGTTAATATGGACGAAGGCCTGCTCGATTCCGAAGCGGCGATGATCAAGTTCCTCAAGCTGATCGCCGCCGAGCCGGACATCGCGCGCGTGCCGGTGATGATCGACAGCTCGAAGTGGCCCGTGATCGAGGCCGGACTCAAATGCGTTTCGGGCAAGCCGATCGTCAATTCGATTTCGATGAAGGAGGGCGTCGAGGAGTTCCTCACGAACGCGCGCAAGTGCCGGGCCTATGGCGCGGCGGTCGTCGTGATGGCCTTCGACGAGGAAGGCCAGGCCGACACCAAGGAGCGCAAGGTCGAGATCTGCGAGCGCGCCTACAAGCTGCTCACCGAGGACGGCTTCCCGCCCGAGGACATCATCTTCGATCCCAACATTTTCGCGGTCGCAACGGGGATCGAGGAGCACGCCACCTATGGCGTGGATTTCATCGAGGCAGTGCGGCACCTCTCGCAATCCTGCCCGCACGCCCATTTTTCCGGCGGCCTCTCGAACCTCTCGTTCAGCTTCCGCGGCAATGAGCCCGTGCGCCGCGCGATGCACTCGGTTTTCCTCTACCACGCGATCCCCGCCGGGCTCGACATGGCGATCGTCAATGCCGGTCAGCTCGACATCTACGACGATATCGACCCCGAATTGCGCGAGGCATGCGAGGACGTGATCCTCAACCGCAAACCCGCAAATGGCGGCGACGCGACCGAGAACCTCATCACGCTCGCTGAAAGCTACAAGGGCAAGGACGCCAAGGCCGAGAAGGAAGCGGCCGAATGGCGCGAATACCCGGTCGAGCGCCGGGTCGAGCACGCGCTGGTCAAGGGTATCGATGCGCATATCGTCGAGGATACCGAGGAAATGCGCCTCGCAGTGAAGGAACGCGGTGGCAAGCCGATCGAAGTTATCGAGGGCCCGCTGATGGACGGCATGAATGTCGTCGGCGACCTGTTCGGTTCGGGCAAGATGTTCCTGCCGCAGGTGGTCAAATCCGCCCGCGTGATGAAGAAGGCCGTCGCCCACCTGTTCCCCTTCATCGAGGAAGAGAAGGACGAGAACGCCAAGGGCAAGGGCAAGATCGTGATGGCGACCGTGAAGGGCGACGTCCACGATATCGGCAAGAACATCGTCGGCGTCGTGCTCCAATGCAACGGCTACGAAGTGATCGACCTCGGGGTAATGGTCCCGTGGAGCGACATCCTCGAAGCCGCGAACGAGAACGATGCCGATATCATCGGCCTCTCCGGGCTGATCACACCCTCGCTCGACGAGATGGTCACCGTGGCGGAGGAGATGCAGGGGGCCGGGATGGCAATCCCGCTGCTGATCGGCGGCGCGACCACCAGCAAGGTGCACACTGCGCTCCGCATCGACCCGGCCTACGAGGGCCCTGTAATCCATGTGCTCGACGCGAGCCGCGCGGTCGGGGTGACTTCGCGCCTGCTGTCCGACACCCAGCGCGACGGCTTCGTGTTCGACACCGCAGGCGAATACGAAAAGGTACGCGAGGCGCGCGAGGGCAAGTCCAAGAGCGTGCTCCTGTCGCTCGAAGAGGCGCGCGCCAATTTCTTCGACATCTACTATCGCGACAAGCCGGGGCGGCCGGAAAAGCCGGGGCTGCACGTGTTCGAAGACTGGTCGCTGGCGGACCTGCGCGAATATATCGACTGGACGCCGTTCTTCCGCTCATGGGAATTGCACGGCACCTACCCCAAGATCCTAGACGACGAGGTGGTGGGCGAGACCGCGCGTTCGCTGTTCGACGATGCCAATGCGATGCTCGACCGGCTGATCGAGGAAAAGTGGCTGCGCGCGCGGGGCGTGTGCGGGTTGTGGCCCTGCGCGCGCGATGGCGATGACGTGACGGTCCATCTCGATGAGCGCGACGAGCATGTCGTGCTTCCCATGCTGCGCCAGCAGATCAAGAAGAGCCGCGAGCGCGCGAACATGTGCCTCGCCGATTTCATCGATCCCTCGGGCGACTGGATCGGCGGTTTCGCGGTCGGCATCCACGGGATCGACGAGCCCTCGCGCAAATTCCGCGAGGCGAAGGACGACTACTCCGATATCCTCCTCAAATCGCTGGCGGATCGCTTTGCCGAAGCCTTTGCCGAACGGCTGCACAAGCATGTCCGCACCGATCTATGGGGCTACGCGCCCGACGAGCAGCTGACCAACGAGGCGCTGATCAAGGAAGAATATCGCGGTATCCGTCCAGCTCCGGGCTATCCTGCATGCCCCGACCATAGCCTCAAGCCGATCCTGTTCGACCTGCTCGATGCAGAGGAAAATGCCGGGCTGACGCTGACCGAAAGCTTCGCCATGTGGCCCACGGCTGCGGTCAGTGGGATGTATTTCGGGCATCCGGAAGCGGAATATTTCGGTGTCGCGCGGATCGGGCGCGACCAGCTGGAAGATTACGCGCAGCGGCGCGGTGTCGATCTCGCAACGGCCGAACGATGGCTGCGGCCCAATCTCGACTGAACGCCCCGCCGCACAGGATCGTGTGGGTGGGCGCAGCCGTGCTGGCGCTTCTCTATGCGGCGATCTGGTCGTTTGCGCCAGTCGACACGGTCCTGGTGTCGAAGCTGCTGTTCCTGCCTTCGATAGGCGTGCTCGGCGCGATCATCGCCAACACCTCGGGCACCGGGGGCGGGGTGGTGTTCGTGCCCGTGTTCAACGCCCTACGCGAACTCGGGATCATGGATCTCAGCCCATTGCACGTGGTCGGGGCATCGATGGGCATCCAGAGCTTCGGCATGACGATGGGCTCGCTGCGCTGGACCGACCGGCTGCTGCACCAGCCCGCATCGCCGGAAGGATCGCAGACCGCGCCTGTGCGGGCGCGCGACTTCGTGCTGGTAATTTGCGCAGTACTCGCACTCTCGCTGCCCTCGATGCTTGCGACACAGCGGCTTGCGATGTTCGATGCGGATGCCGTGCTGACGGGCTACAAGAGCTTTTCGATCCTGCTCGGCCTCGCGCTGATCGCGACCACCTGGACGGTCAACCGCGAGCGGCCCGAACGCACAAGCCTGTCGCGGATCGACCTCATCGTGGTCATGCTGCTCGCGATCCCGGGCGGGTTCATCACCGCGCTGTTCTCTGTCGGAGTGGGCGAATTGGTCGCGCTCTACCTGTTCATCCGTCACTACCCCGTGCTGCTATGCACCGGCGCGGCTTGCGCGATTTCGGCGGTCAGCGTCATCTCGGGCAGTATCTGGCATATCGATGCGGGCACGATGCCGTGGGAAGTGGTGGTGCTGGCGGGGCCGGGTGCGGCGCTTGGCGGCTTCTTCGCCCGCCCGATTGCGCTGTGGCTCGGTGCGCGGCGGCTGAAGACTCTGGACGGGAGCTGGATCGTCCTGTCGGCAATCTACCTTTTGTGGTTGATGCGCAATTGACGCAATGCAGCGAATCGCGCAGGACTGCGGTGTTCTCTGCAGGAGCGATTCTGCGGCGGAGCGCGCGGGAGAGATCGCCAGCTTCACGGCTGGCGGCGCCGAAGGAGCAACCGCCCCGGAAACTCTCAGGCACTTGGGACCGCGCGTTTCGATAGGACACTCTGGAAAGCGCTGCGCCGGAAACGGCAAGGCCACCGAAGGGGTAAGCTCTCAGGTATTCCGACAGAGGGGGCAGGCGGCAAGGATGCGCATTCACGCGCGTCTTCCCGCGTCTGTCGGATATGTTTGAATGAGCGAAGAAACCGAAACACCGCCGGAGAAGCTGCCGCTCGATGCATGGCACCGGGCGCAGGGCGCGCGGATGGTGCCTTTCGCGGGCTACGAGATGCCCATCCAGTATGAAGGTATCGTGGCCGAGCACGAGTGGACCCGCACCAGCGCGGGCCTGTTCGATGTGTCGCACATGGGCCAGCTGCTGCTCTCGGGCCCCGATCTCGACGCCGCGGTCGAGGCGGTGCTCCCGATCGACCTGTCGACCTTGAAGCTGGGCCAGCAGCGCTATTCGCTGCTGCTCGACGAGGATGGCGGCGTGCTCGACGACCTGATGGTCTCGCGCTGGCCCAACCACCTCTACCTGGTGGTCAACGGTGCGACCAAGTGGGACGATATCGGCCACCTGCGCGAGCACCTGCCTGACGATATCACCCTCAACCACCTGGAAGATCGCGCGCTGCTGGCGCTGCAGGGCCCGAAGGCGGCAGATGCGCTGGCACGGCATGCCGAGGGGCAATACCCGCTGGCCGCGCTCACCTTCATGAAGTTCGGGCAGTTCACCCTTGCGGGCCACGACGTGACCATCGCACGCGCCGGATACACGGGCGAGGACGGGTTCGAGATTTCGATTGCCGCCGATGCGGTGGAGGAAGTCGCGACGCTGCTTTGCGGCGAGCCCGAGGTGAAGCCCATCGGGCTCGGCGCGCGCGATTCGCTGCGGCTTGAAGCGGGCCTGCCGCTCTACGGGCATGACCTCTCCCCCGAAACCTCGCCCATCGAGGCGGGGCTGGTGTTCGGCATCAACAAGCGCCGCAGGACGGAAGGCGGCTACCCTGGTGCGGACCGGATCAATCGCGAGATCGTGGAAGGCACGGCGCGCAAATGGGTTGGCCTGACGCTGGAAGATCGCTTGCCCGCGCGCGAAGGTGCCGAAGTGTTTGCTGGCGATGAGCAGGTCGGTACCGTGACCAGCGGCGGGTTCTCGCCCACGTTGGGCCATCCGATCGCGGTGGCCTATGTCGATGCGGCGCATGCCGGGATCGATACTGAACTGGAATTGCAGGTTCGCAACAAGCGCCTGCCCGCGCGCGTCGCGAAAATGCCCTTTGTCCAACACCGTTATTACCGGGGGAGCTGAGTTCATGGCCCGATACTACACCGAAGACCACGAGTGGATCGAAGTCGAAGGCGAAGCCGCCACGGTCGGCATCACCGACTATGCGCAGGAGCAGCTGGGCGACATCGTGTTCGTCGAACTGCCCGACGAAGGCGCGGAGCTGGAAAAGAGCAAGGACGCGGCGGTGGTCGAATCCGTCAAGGCCGCGAGCGACGTCTACGCGCCGATCAGCGGCACCGTGATCGAGAGCAATTCCGCGCTCGAAGACGACCCCGCGCTGGTGAACTCCTCGCCCGAGGAAGACGGCTGGTTCTTCAAGCTGACCGTCGCCGACGAGAGCGAGCTGGAAGGCCTGATGGACGAAGCCGCCTACAAGACCTTCGTCGACGGGCTTTGATGCCGTGAGCCCCCTCCCCTTCAGGGGAGGGGGTTGGGGGTGGGGGCTTCCTCGTAACTGACACCACCCCGCTGCAACTAGGCAGCAAGCTGCCAAGTTTCGCTGCCCCTCCTCTGAAGAGGAGGGGGTTAGGAGATTGAATGCGCTACCTCCCCCTGACCGATGCCGACCGTGGCGAGATGCTCGCCAGAATCGGTGTGTCCAGCATCGACGACCTGTTCGTCGACGTGCCCGAAGAAGCACGGCTGCAAGGCCCGATCCACGGCCTGCCTACGCATGCGAGCGAGATGGCGGTGGAGCGGCACATGCGTACGCTCTCCAAGAAAAACCTAGCGGCAGCCGACGCGCCCTTCTTCCTCGGCGCAGGGGCATACCGACACCATATCCCGGCAAGCGTCGATCACATCATCCAGCGCGGCGAGTTCCTGACCGCCTACACGCCCTACCAGCCGGAAATCGCGCAGGGCACGCTGCAGATGCTGTTCGAGTTCCAGAGCCAGGTCGCGCGCCTCTATGGCTGCGCGGTGGCCAATGCCTCTATGTACGATGGCTCGACCGCGTGTTGGGAAGCGAGCGCGATGGCCAGCCGCATCGCGCGCGGCAAGCGCAAGAAGGTGGTGCTCTCGGGCGCGCTGCACCCGCACTATGCCGAGGTCGTGCGGACCATGGCGAAGTTTACCGAGGACGAGATCGCCGACGCGCTGCCGACGCTCGAGGGCTCGCCCGATCTCGACGGGCTGATCGACCGGATCGACGAGGATACGTCGTGCGTCGTCGTGCAGTACCCCGACATCCTCGGGCGCCTGTGCGACCTCGAAAAGATCAGTGAAGCCGCACACGCAAAGGGCGCGCTGGTGATCGCGGTCAACCTTGAGCCGGTGGCGCTGGGCGCGGTGAAATCGCCCGGCGAGATGGGCTCGGATATCGTAGTGGGTGAAGGGCAGGCGCTGGGCGTGGGCCTGCAGTTCGGCGGACCTTACCTCGGCCTGTTCGCGGTGCGCGACCAGAAGCACGTGCGCATGATGCCCGGGCGGCTATGTGGCGAGACGACCGATGCCGAGGGCAAGCGCGGCTACGTGCTGACGCTCTCCACGCGCGAGCAGCATATCAGGCGCGAGAAGGCGACCAGCAATATCTGCACCAATAGCGGGCTGTGCGCGCTTGCCTTCAATGTCCACATGAGCCTCTTGGGCGAGAAGGGGCTGCGGCAACTGGCGGCGGAGAACCACCGCCTTGCCTGCATCGCGGCGGACCGGCTGGCGGCGGTGCCGGGCGTGACCGTGCTGAACGACAGCTTCTTCAACGAGTTCACGATCAGGCTGGGGCAGGACGCGCGCGAAGTGGTGCGCACGCTGGCAGATCGCGGCATCCTTGCAGGCGTATCGCTCGGGCGGCTGTTCCCCAAGGTGGAGGCGCTGGCCGATGGCCTGCTCGTCACCGTCACCGAGACCACCAGTGAGGAGGATATCGCGATCCTTGCCGATTCCCTGAAGGAGGTGCTGGCATGAACAAGCCCAACACATCCGGCTGGAAGCCAACTGCACCAGTGGCGGGCGAAACCGACAGCCCGACCTTCACCGGCAACCGCGCACTGATGCTGGAAGAACCGCTAATCTTCGAGATCGGCCATATCGAGACCACCGGTGTCGATTTCAACTTCGCGAGCAAGTTGGACCTTGCTGGCGTCGAGCAGCCGACCCCGCCGAGCGATGCCCCGCCTTCGCGGCTGGCGGGCTTGGAGCGGAGCGATCCCATCGGGCTTCCCGGCCTGTCCGAACCCGAATGCGTACGCCACTACACGCGTCTCAGCCGCCAGAACTACGCGATCGATCTCGGGCTCTTCCCGCTCGGCAGTTGTACGATGAAGCACAACCCGCGCCTGAACGAGAAGGTGGCGCGGATGCCCGGCTTTGCCGATGTCCACCCGCTACAGCCTGTCGACACGGTGCGCGGCGCGCTGGAAGTCATCAACGAACTCGCTTTCTGGCTGCTTGGCCTGACCGGCATGCACTCGATCGCGATGAGCCCCAAGGCGGGCGCGCATGGCGAGCTGTGCGGCATCCTGTGCATTCGCGCAGCGCTGGAAGCGCGCGGCGACGCCCGCAAGGTGGTGCTGGTGCCCGAGAGTGCGCATGGCACCAACCCCGCCACTGCCGCCTTCGCCGGCTACGAGGTGGAGGATATCCCCGCGACCGCCGACGGGCGCGTAGATCTCGCCAAGCTCAAGGAACGTCTCGGCCCCGATGTCGCGGCGGTGATGATCACCAACCCCAACACCTGCGGGCTGTTCGAGCGTGACATGAAGGCGATTTCGGACGCGGTGCATGCGGCAGGCGGCTTCGTCTATTGCGATGGAGCGAACTTCAACGCCATCGTCGGCAAGGTACGCCCCGGCGACCTCGGCGTCGATGCGATGCACATCAACCTGCACAAGACCTTTTCCACCCCGCATGGCGGCGGTGGCCCGGGCTCGGGTCCGGTGGTCCTGTCCGAAGCGCTCTCACCCTTCGCGCCGCTGCCTTACACTGCGCGTACCGCCGACGGCGTGGTGCACCTCGTGGAGGAAGAGCAGGCCGACGAATTCGCGACCGAGCATTTCGGCGGCCCGCTGCAGCACTTCGGGCGGATGACCGCGTTCCACGGGCAGATGGGCATGTTCACGCGCGCGCTGACCTATATCCTCAGCCACGGAGTAGACGGGCTGGCGCAGGTGGCGGAGGACGCCGTGCTCAACGCCAACTATGTCCTGCGCAGTCTCGAAGACCTGCTCCACGCACCCTACGGAGACAGTGGCCCGTGCATGCATGAGGCGCTGTTCGGAGACAAAGGCTTTGCCGATGGGCTGACCACGCTCGATCTGGCCAAGGCGCTGATCGACGAAGGCTATCACCCGATGACGATGTACTTCCCGCTGGTGGTGCACGGCGCGATGCTGGTCGAACCGACCGAAACCGAGAGCAAGGCCGGGCTCGACCAGTTCATCGGTGCGCTGCGCAGCGTGGCGGAGCGCGCGCGCGCCGGCGACGAGAGCCTGAAGGCAGCGCCCTACTTCGCACCGCGCAGGCGGCTCGACGAAACACAGGCTGCACGCAAACCAATGCTGGCATGGGATGGCGAGCTTGCGCCTGCAGGCGCGCCAGTGCCGAGCGAGGTCGGCGGGCAGTAACCGGCGCGCGGTATGAAGATCGTCTTCAGCCGCAAGGGATTCGATACCCAGAACGGGCGCGGGCCCTCGCCGATCGTGGGCGGGAGGCCTGTTTCCCTGCCCATCCCGGACACCAAGGGTATTTCGCGCACGACTTACGGCGATCTCGGGCTCGGCGAACTGGCGCATGCAGCCAGCCGCGGTGCCTATGGTGCGGAGAGCCTGTGCCACAACGATCCGATGTTTCTGGACGACGGCCAGTGCGTGCTGGGCCAGTGCCAGAGCGCGCAGGGTCATCTCGCCAACCAGGGTGTGGGCGTGGGCGACGCGCTGCTGTTCTTCGGCCTGTTTCGCGAGCCCGGTGGAAAGCCGCATCACCGCATTTTCGGCTATCTCAAGATCGCCGAGGTTATCCCGCTGGCGGGTGCGGACGAGGCCACGCGCGATCGGTTCCGCGCGATGGATCATCCGCATGCGCTTGGCATGCATGGCACCAACGATACGCTCTATGTGGGCGAGGGCAGGACTGCCCGCACTGCGCCCGAAGCACTCAGGCTGACCGTGCCCGAAGGACCGCTGACCTTATGGACTCGCCCACCATGGCTGCGGCGCGGCGAGCTCACCTATTTCGGGACGAGCGACCGCAACTGGCCCGCGGGGCGCTTGTGGCGCACGGGCCCCGCGCAGGAATTCGTCGCCGATATCGGAGAGCGGGAGGAGCCGCGTGAATGGCTCGCGCAGATAATCGAGGCGATCTGTCGCTGACCTATTTATAGGTCTTGATAATCGCCGAGAAGTCGAGCCCGTCGTTGCCTGCGCCCGCAAAATCTTCGTAGAGGCTCGCCGCCCGCGCACCCAGCGGCACCGCAGCGTCGGCTTCTTCAGCTGCCGCCATGGCGAGCCGCAGGTCCTTCAGCATCAGCGCGGTTGCGAAGCCGCCCTGATAGTCCTTGTCGGCAGGGCTCTCGACACCCACGCCCGGAAGCGGAGTATAGGCATTGAGCGACCAGCAATAGCCCGAGGACTGCGACGAAATCTCGTAGAACTTCTGCGGGTCGAGGCCGAGCTTTTGCGCCATCTGCATCGCTTCCGAGACACCGATCATGCTGATCGCGAGCAGCATGTTGTTGCAGATCTTGGCGGTCTGGCCCGCGCCCGCAGCGCCCGCATGGATCACTGCCTTGCCCATGGCTTCGAGGATCGGTCTGGCTGCCGCGAACGCCTCTTCGCTGCCGCCCACCATGAAGGTCAGCGTGCCGCCATCCGCTGCGGCGATCCCGCCGGAGACGGGCGCATCGACCATCCCGTAACCCTTGGCGGTGGCCATTTCGGTCACTTCCTTGGCGGTTGCGACGTCGATGGTCGAGCAATCGAGCAGCGCCGCACCTTCGGGCGCGTGCCCGATCACGCTGTCCGAATAGACCGACTTCACGATGCCTCCGTTGGGGAGCATCGACACGACCGCATCGACGCCCTGTACCGCTTCCTTGGCATCGGTGAAGTTCTCGCAGCCGTTGCTCTTGGCCTTGGCGAGCGCGTCTTCGGACAGGTCGAACGCGCGCACTTCGTGGCCGTTCTTGACCAGGTTCGCGGCCATCCCGCCGCCCATGTTGCCCAGGCCGATAAAGGCGATTTTCATGTCACTCTCCAATTGCCCTCTCCCCGTCCGGGGAGAGGATACGCAGGCTTGCGAGCCTGCTCGCTAGCCGAAGTTGGAGAGGGGCGTTTTTGGGCCGATGGCTTGCAGGCCCCTCTCCCAACCCTCTCCCCTCAAGGGGAGAGGGCTATGGGATCACCGCCCCTTCCACTGTCCGTCGCGCTTCTCGATGAAGGCCTTCATGCCCTCGGCCTTGTCCTCGGTCGCGGTGAGGATCTGGAACAGGCGGCGTTCGTGGACGAGGCCCTGTCCAAGGAAGGTCTCGTAAGCGGCGTTGACCATTTCCTTGTTCACCATCGCGGCCATCGGCGGCATCCCGGCAATGGTGGCGGCGGTGGTTCGCGCTTCCTCCATCAGGCTCTCATGCGGCACGACGCGCGCAACGAGGCCGCTGCGTTAGGCTTCCTCGGCGTCCATCATCCTGCCGGTCAGGCACATTTCCATCGCCTTGGCCTTGCCGACCGCGCGGGTCAGCCGCTGCGATCCGCCCATGCCCGGCGCAACGCCCAGCTTGATCTCGGGCTGGCCGAACTTGGCCTTGTCGCTCGCGATGATAAAGTCCGCCATCATCGCCAGCTCGCATCCGCCGCCCAGCGCGAAGCCGTTGACCGCTGCGATCCACGGCTTGCGCACAGCCTCGACGATGTGGCTGGCCCACTTGGCGAAGAAATCTTCGTTGTAGAAATCCGCGGCAGGCTTGTCCGACATCTCCTTGATGTCCGCGCCAGCGGCGAACGCTTTGTCGCCGCTGCCCGTCAGGATCGCGCAGAGCTGGCTGTCATCGGCCTGGTAGGCGGCGAACGCCTCGATCAGCTCGTCGAGTACCACGGACGACAGCGCATTCAGTGCCTGCGGGCGGTTGAGCGTGATGATGGTGACCGCGCCGTTGGTTTCGGTGGTGATCGTTTCGTAGGGCATCCTATTCTCCATTCGTCATTCCCGCGAAGGCGGGAATCCAGCTCCCGATTGTTCCATCAGTGGCGTGTGCCGGAGATGGGTCCCTGCCTGCGCAGGGATGACGGGAGGGTTATAGCGGCGTCCACTCCTCGCCATCGGGCAGGGGGGCGAAGATCGCGTCGATCGTATCCTCGGTTATGCCCTCGGGCGTGGCGGGGTTCCATTGCGGGTCGCCGGTCTTGTCGACGATCAGCGCGCGGACCCCTTCGGCAAAATCGTGGCTCAGGAGCACGCGGCCCCCAATGCGGTATTCCATCCGCATTTCTTCCGCGAAGGTGCCCAGCGCCAGGCTCTCGGCCAGCTGGCGCAGCGCGACCTTGCAGCTGTGCGGGCTCTTGGTGCGCAGGGTCTTCAATTCCTTCGCCGCCCACTCGCTGCCGTCCGCTTCCAGCGCAGCGAGAATTTCTTCCAGCGTATC
The DNA here is from genome assembly GCF_964222115.1 of Alteriqipengyuania sp. Lineage (NCBI taxonomy): Bacteria > Pseudomonadati > Pseudomonadota > Alphaproteobacteria > Sphingomonadales > Erythrobacteraceae > Alteriqipengyuania > Alteriqipengyuania sp. Next base: position 18,615 of record NZ_CAXQBM010000022.1, on the reverse strand, counting down.
GCTCGCAAACAGCCGGTCGATATTCTCACGATTGGCGAGGATGCGTGCCTCGGGCGGGGCCTCCGAGGCGTCGTCGAGGATCGCCTGGATATTGCCCGGATCGGCGATGATTGCCGCCTTCACGCCCGCCAACTTCTCGCTCGAAATGTAATGCGTGGCGAGGCCGACCGCGTGGCATTCCGCCCCGTCCAGCCGCGCGCCGGTGAGTGCGAGGAAGGCTCCGATGCGACCCGGAAGGCGCGAAAGATACCAGCCTCAGCCGACATCGGGGAACAGGCCGATCCCCGTCTCGGGCATGGCGAACTTGGTGTTCTCGGTCGCGACGCGATAGGTCGCAGGCTGGCTGATGCCGACCCCGCCGCCCATCGTGATACCGTCCATGAAGGCGACCACCGGCTTGGTGTAGGTGAACAGCTGGTGGTTGAGGCGGTATTCCTCGTGGAAGAACGCGCGGCCTGTCTCGCCGCCATCGTTCAACGCCGAGTTGCGCAGCATGGCGATATCGCCGCCTGCGCAAAAGCCCCTGCCTTCGGCATGGTCGATCATCACCGCGGCGATGCCCTCATCGCCAGCCCATCCGGTCAGCGCGCCGATCATCGCGGTGCACATTTCGGTGGTCAGCGCATGCAGCGCCTTGGGCCGGTTGAGCGAGAGATGCCCGACCGCGCCGTGGGTGTGGATGTTGATCTGTTCGGTCATGGTCACCCGCCCTGCCGGAGCAGATCCCGACCCACGATCATCCGCATGACCTGGTTGGTGCCTTCGAGGATCGAGTGGACGCGCAGGTCGCGCCAATAGCGTTCGATCGGGTAATCCTTCAGGTACCCGTAACCGCCGAACAGCTGCAGCGCGTCGTTGACCACCTTTGAGCCGTTGTCGGTCGCCAGTCGTTTGGCCATCGCGGAAAAGCGCGATTTGTCGGGCGCGTCGTCGGTGACTTTCGCGGCCGCGAGATAGAGCAGCGCGCGTGCCGCCTCCAGGTCGGTCGCCATGTCGGCAAGCATGAACTGCGTGTTCTGGAAGTCGGCAATCGGCGTGTCGAACTGCTGGCGTTCCTTGGTGTACTTCACCGCCTCGTCGAGGCAGCGCTGTGCCCCGCCGAGCGAGCAGGCGCCGATGTTCAGCCGCCCGCCATCGAGCCCCATCATCGCGAAACGAAAGCCTTCACCTTCGTCGCCCACGCGGTTCTCGACCGGCACCTTGGCATCTTCGAAGATGACCTGCGCGGTCGGGCTGGCATTCCAGCCGAGCTTCTTTTCCGGGGCGCCGAAGCTGACGCCGGGCGTGTCCTTGTCGATCACGAGGCAGGTGATGCCCTTGGTCTTGTGCTCGCCAGTGCGGACCATCGTGACGTAGACATCGTTTACCCCGCCGCCCGAGATGAACTGCTTGGTGCCGTTGAGCACGTAGTGATCGTCATCCAGTACGGCCTGCGTCTTCAGGCCCGCCGCGTCGGACCCGCTGCCGGGTTCCGTGAGGCAGTAGGAGGCGATCTTTTCCATCGTTACGAGGCTGGGCAGGTATTTCTCCTTCACACCCGCTCCGCCGAACCGGTCGATCATCCAGCTCGCCATGTTGTGGATCGAGATATAGGCGCTGGTCGCAGGGCAGCCGTAGGCCATCGCTTCCATAATCAGTGCGGCTTCGAGGCGGCCCAGGCCGATCCCGCCACCCTCTTCGGATACGTAGATCGCTCCGAAGCCGAGTTCGGCGCTTTTCTTGATCGTGTCGACGGGGAAGATCTTTTCCTCGTCCCACTTGCCGGCATGCGGCGTGATGTTGTCGGCGGTGAACCGCTGCGCCATGTCCTGGATCGCGAGCTGGTCTTCGGTGAGCTGGAATTGTCCGGTCATGCTGCGCGGCCTAGCCCCGCGAGCCGATCAAGAAAAGGGGTTGCGACCGCCGACGTTACGTCACGCCGGGCAGCGGCGGCGAATGGTACCGGTCCCGGAGTCCGAAATCACACGCGTGGCTAACTGCTCGCCGCCCTTGACCAGGCTCATGGCGTATTCGCTGGTCCAGGTTTCGCCTTCGCCCGCCATCGCGAGGGTAAGGACGATGCCCGGTTTGCCGCGCCTTACGGTGGTGACCTCGCCTTGCGATTCATAGAAGGTGACCGTCCCGGGGCGGATCGTCAGATACATCTCCGATCCCTCTTCGCACGGGCCGTCGATGGCATCCCACTGGCCAAGGAAGCGTGCAGGGATTGCGGTCAGCGTGGCATCCGCGTCGGGATTGGCCAGCACGGGCGCCTCGGGCATCGCTGCCGCTTCGGGCGCATCGCCGTCGTCGCTTTCGATCTGCACGGGCGCCTCGCTCGGCGCGTCTTGCGTCGGCGTGGTCACGGTGACCTCTTCGCCGTCCACCGCAATAGTGGTTTCGTCGGGCGAGGAAGGGCGCGAACCGGTATCGCATCCGGCCAGCAGGGCCAGGCTCGCCAGCATCATCGCAGCATGGGCTGCTCTCATTCCCCGTCTCCCGTATCCGTTGTCGCCTCGCAGCGGTCTCCTGCCGAAATCCCGGCCACCTCGCGATAGGCCGCATCGCTGGGTGCAAGCCGCCGGATCAGGATGATGCCCTTTTCGCTCGGGCTGACAAGATCGTTGGGCTGGGCGCTGGCGCCGGGAGGCAGCAGTACCGCGTCAATGCCTTCACCACTATCTCTCAGAGTGGCGAAGTTGTTCGTCTGCGCATCGAAGAACGAGACCGAGGAATAGTCGCTCCATGGCTCGGCGTGAACGATCAGGGGCTGACGATCGCTGGCACTGAAATCGAACAGGCACAGTGAATAGGCGAGGTCGGGGGAGGGGCGAACGACCCGCTGGGTTTCTGGCGTCATCCGTTCCGCAAGGGCGAAGGCATTGGTGGGCACGTCGCGTTCTTCCATGGCGGCCATGGCCTTGCCCATGATGAAGCTGGGGGCGCCGAACAGTACGACGGCATGCCCGGCGGCAATCGAGGCGAGCAGAACCAGAATGATCACGAAGGCCCGCATCATGCGTCTCCTTCACAGCCGAGGCGCGAAATGCGCGGCGCGTTGACCGATCGAGCCGGATTTTCGAGCAGTGCCGGCGAAGGCACATAGAGCCGCAGGGTCAGGTCGAACGTCCCTGCGTTGTTGCTGGAGATCCAGTGCTCGGCTTCCTCGGGGCGCTGCGGGGCGATCATGACCGACCATGCGCCCTCACCGAGGGCGCTTGCGTCGACCGACAGCGCGTCGTCGTCGTTCATGGGCAGGCGGCTATCTGCATCGTAGAGCGTGATCGACCACCAGCGCGCGTCCTGCCCCTTGCCCGAGAGACGATAGGTGCATGTTTCGCGCAGGGGCTGGCCCTTATCGTCGGCAGAACGGACAAAATAGATCGCTTCGCTTTGTGCGAGGCCCAGCAAGCCGTGGCGTGCGACACGCGCGCGGGTGTAGGGATTGGCGGTTTCCGAACCGACGGACAGATCGGCGCGCCATCCGTCGACCGTAACCGCGGAGATTCCACCGATCCCGCCCTTGGCCGGCCACAGACCGGCAGCGATCAGCGCCGATGCACCGCCGATAGCCAGCCCGACCAGCACGGCGGCGAGAAGTCCGAGGATGAACCGCATTGTCGCCACGGTTAGCAGATTGCGCGCAAAACGTCAGTCGTTCTTTGCCGGTTCCTGTCCCAGAACGCGCCTGTCGAACCATTCCTGCGCCAGCTTGGTGTCGTTTCCACGGTACCAGCGCGGTGCGGGGGCACCTGCCTCCCACGCTACCATTTCGGTCAGCGTGCCTTGCGCTGATGGCGTGTCGAAGCTCTTCGCATAGGCACCGAATGGATCGGTAAAAGCTTCGTCCGCGCTGATAATCGTCCATCCTCTCGCCCGCAGCGCGTCTATCAGGTCGCCGATCCACAGCGCGGCAATATCGGTTTCGTGCAGCAGCATGACGTGTGCGGGGGAACGACCGATCACCTGCCGCGCAAGCTGGTCGTAGAACTCGGCTGCCTCGACATGGGCCTCGACGTAAAGATCGCGGAAAGCGTCGAGGTCGATCGCCTTGCCCTCGGCCTTCGCCGTTGTCGCCGCGCCTTCGTAAAACCAGTCGCTCGCATCGATTGTGACATAGCCGTTGACCAGATCACGCTCTGCCAGCGCATCGCGTATCGCATCGCGCTTCGCCTTGTCCGCGCGGCCTTCGTCCAGGTAGGGATACCGGAACCAGGGGCGGTTGCCGTCTTGGGCATTCAGCCACTCGGCGGCGGCGTCGATATCCGCAACATATGCCTCAACATCGGTTTGCGAGAGACGCGGGTGTGTGGCCGTGTGGTTGGCCAGCACGTGGCCAGCGTCGACATATGCCGAGATGCGGCGTTCATCGTCTGCGGATTTGATGTGCCCCGGGTTGACGAAGAAAGCCGCTTGATCGACCCCGGCCTCGCTCAGGTTGGCGATCAGCATGCTCGTGCGTTCGTCCTCGCTCAGGAATGCGCCCGGGCCGCGAGGGGCATCGTCGAAGGTCAGTGCAATGCGCTTGCCGGTGGCCGGTTGCGGAGCGACGTCACCGGCGTGGGTGCAAGCCGCCAGCACCACCAGCATGGCACAGACCATTAGCTTTCGAGCGTTCCGGATCATTCTACCCCCACATGCACCATGCAGATCCGGCCGAATGAAGTGCCTACTATGATGCGCGAGGCAACCTGTTGCGCGTTGTAGTGTGGCTTTTCCGCGTCTTCGTGCGCGCTCCTAACCGGGAGGGCAGCGGCGATAGAGCGTTCTCCCCTGCTCACCCGCATCGAAGTTCTGGACGGTGAGCGTCTTGGCCACCGGGTCGACACGGAATGCCAGTTCGGCGCGGCTAGGGGTGTCGGCATAAGTCGTGTCGAAAACCCCACGGATATGGCCCTCGCTGCGATCCGAGACTGTCATGAACCGGCCGCCCGTCTCGAAATAGGAATAGCTGTCGGCCCGGATGTGCAGCACCTTGCCCATGTTTTCGGACTTGTAATTGTCGCACTGCTCGGCGGTCACCGGGGCGCCGCCGGTCTCTCTCCACTTGCCGCGGATCGCTGTGGGGAAGGTCCGCGCGAAAGCGCTCGGTTCCTCGATGTCGTCCGCGTGTTCGGGCATGCTCGGCGCATCGGGCGGGCCCGCGCCGTCGCCGATCCCGCCATCAGGCTCGACCGGCATGGGTTTTTCGGTCCCTGTCCCATCGGGGGTGGCTTCGGGTTCGGGCGCTTCGGCACAGGCAGTCATGGCGAGCGCGGCGGTGGCGGCGAAGGCGGCGATGCGCATGGATTGTGTCCTCGCGATGCTAGTTGGGAGCGGGCGGAAACTGTGGCGGGCCCAAGCCCTCACACGCCCGCAGGGTTACGCATCAAACGAGGATCACCTTGGCGCGTTCCATCCCGTCTCGCCGCTGCGCCAGGCCGTTGGTCCCGCCGTTGATCCGCCGGGTCAGCGCCACCAGATCGTCCTGATCGGCTAGCGCATTGCACTCCCGGCTGTCCCAGAAATGGCATGCCGCGCGCACGCCCTGCAGTGGGTCTTCGAGCAATTCGGGATGCTCCACGATGGGCAGGTTCAGCTCCGCCGCATGGGTCGTGTAGTTGTAGCGACCGGTCAGCTGCTTCACACCGCGCCCGCGATAGCGCCAGCCATCGCCTTCCTGTGTGTTGCCCAGATTGCTGCGTCCGAAGCTGCCGCCATAGACGATATTGGCGATCTGGCGCTGGCGATCGACCGGGAGCGGGCCTTCGCCCGCCTTGCGACCCAGCCGCTGGACATCGGCATCGTTGATCCGGCTACGGCTGAAGGTCGCGCGCAGGCCCGCCACGCTGTAGTTCAGGCTTTCAACCAGGCTGCTGAACCCGCCGGTTTCCGCAGTTTGCTGGCCCAGCGCATGGGCAAGCCGCAAGGGACGATCGATCCCGACCTTCGGAAATTCGAGAGCCATTGCGCCGCCAAGGGCGAAGCGCAGCCGCGAAATCGACCTCTTGCGACCGACATAGCTGATGAGGGCGGCGTGGCTGACCGGCCCGAAATCGCCATCGACGGCAATATCGTAACCCCGGTCCCGCAGCCTTTGCTGTGCTCGCGATGCGTTTTCCATAGTCTCTCCCGCAACAATGCTCGTCCGGCAGTTGGGAATCGGCCGGACGAGGTCTGTTTCAGGGAGACTTTTGTTTCCTACATTTCAAGGCCGGTCATGCGCGGGTGCATGGTCACCCCATCGTGGGGATGACGAAGGCGTTGGAGCCATCGCCGCCACCATCGGGCCAGCGCTGGGTGACCTTCTTGCTCTTGGTCCAGAAGCGCAGACCCTCTTGGCCGTACTGGTCTATGTCGCCGAAGCCCGAGCGTTTCCAGCCGCCGAAGCTGTGGTAGCTGACCGGCACGGGGATCGGCACGTTGATGCCGACCATGCCCACGTTCACCCGGTGCGCGAACTCGCGCGCGGCGTGGCCGTTGCGGGTGAAGATGGCGACGCCGTTGCCATACTGGTGCTCGCTCGGCAGGCGCACCGCGTCCTCGAAGTCTTTCGCGCGCACGATCTGGAGCACGGGGCCGAAGATTTCTTCCTTGTAGCTTTCCATGTCGGTGGTGACATTGTCGAGCAGCGTCGGGCCGACGAAGAAGCCCTTCTCGTGCCCCTGCAGCGTGAACCCGCGCCCGTCGATCACGACTTCTGCGCCTTCCTTCTCCGCAGTGTCGATCCATTCTTCGATCCGTGCCTTGTGTTCGGGCGTGACGACCGGGCCGTAATGCGCATCGGGATCGTTGGACACGCCCACGCGCAGCGCGTTGATCGCCGGGATCAGCTTCGCGCGCAGTTTGTTCGCCGTATCCTCGCCCACGGGAACCACCACGGGCAGCGCCATGCAACGCTCGCCAGCCGAGCCGAAGGCCGCGCCCGCGAGGTCGTTCACCACCTGGTCCAGATCGGCGTCGGGCATCACGATGCCGTGGTTCTTCGCGCCGCCGAAGGCCTGCACGCGCTTGCCGTTCGCGGTGCCGCGCGAATAGATATATTGCGCGATGTCGGACGAGCCGACGAAGCTGATCGCGGCGATATCGGCATGGTCGATAATCGCGTCGACCATTTCCTTGTCGCCGTTGACGACCTGGAGCAGCCCCTCGGGCGCGCCTGCTTCCACGAACAGTTCGGCAAGGCGCACGGGCACGCTCGGGTCGCGCTCCGAAGGCTTGAGGATGAAGGCATTGCCCGCCGCGATCGCCATGCCGAACATCCACATCGGGATCATCGCGGGGAAGTTAAACGGGGTGATGCCCGCCCCGATGCCGAGCGGCTGGCGCATCGAATAGACGTCGATCCCCGGGCCCGCGCCTTGCGTATACTCGCCCTTCAGCGCCTGCGGGATGCTGCAGGCATATTCGATCACTTCAAGGCCGCGCTGCACATCGCCATGCGCATCGTCGACGACCTTGCCGTGCTCGCTCGAGAGAAGCTCTGCCAGCTCCTGCTTGTTCGCTTCGACCAGCCGCTTGAACTCGAACATCACGCGCGCCCGGCGCTGGGGGTTGGTCGCCGCCCATTCGGGTTGGACTTCCTTCGCCTTGGCGACCGCCCGTTCGAGCAGCGCGGCATCGCCCAGCGCGACCTCGGCCTGCACTTCCCCTGTCGAGGGGTTCCATACCTTGTGGGTACGAGTGGCTTCGCCGGCGGCGACGCCGGTGGCGAGGTGATGGTCGATCTGGCGCATGTGGGGGACTCTCTCCGCTTGATTTTTCTGCCTGCGCGCTAGCGCTTGAGGGCTTGCCAAATCAAGGGACGGATCGCGCTAGCGTTCCCGAAATCGCCGGATCCTACCCGCCGCTGACCGCACGCATCATTTCCGCACACAGGATCGCGCCGTAAGTGCCCAGCGCATAGCCGAGCACCGCCAGCAACACGCCCACGGGCGCGAGGGCGGGGTGAAACGCGCCTGCCACCACCGGGGCGCTCGCCGCGCCGCCGACATTGGCTTTGCTGCCCACCGCGACGAAGAAGAACGGTGCGCGCACGATCCGGGCCACGATCAGCAGCAAGGCCGAATGGAAAATCATCCAGATCAGCCCGACCGCCATGAACAGTGGCGCATCGCCCAGCTGGAAGATATCCATCTTGGTCCCGATCACTGCGACCAGCAGGAAGATGAACACCGTGCCGATCTTGGAGGCGCCCACCCCTTCGAGGCTGCGGGCAGGCGTGAAGGAACTGGCTAGGCCGATGGTGGTCGCCATCACCACCACCCAGAAGAAGCGGTCAGCCAGCACCGCCTCCGCGCCCAGCATGTTCGTGAACCACAGCGATAGCCAGCCTGCACTCCAGTGCGAGAATGCGACGGCCGCGAAAGTGAAGCCGGCCAGCACGATCATCTCATTCGCGCTCGCCACCTTGGCGACTTTCTCCGAATAGGCGGCCATCGAATCGCGCAGCCGCTCGACCGAGGAATTGTCCGCCCTTAGCCAGCGGTCGACCCGCTCGTGCATGCCCGCACCATACAGCAGGAACGCCATCCAGATATTCGCGACCACGATGTCCACCGCGACCATCGCGCCGTATTGTTCCATATTGTAGCCGTAGACTTCCAGCATCGCGGTCTGGTTTGCGCCGCCGCCGATCCAACTGCCCGCCAGCGTCGCAAAACCACGCCACGCGGCGTCCGCGCCTTCGCCAGCGAGAATCTCCGGCGCGAACTGCGCGACCGTCCACAGCGCGATCGGGCCGCCGATCACGATGCCGATGGTGGCGGTGAAGAACATGATCAGCGCCTTGGGGCCCAGCCCGATGATCCCCTTGATATCGATGCTGAGCGTCAGCAGGATCAGCGCGGCGGTGAGGAAGTAGTCCTTGGCGATGGTCCACAGGTTGGATTCGCTCGCGTCGATCACCCCGAAACTGACCAGCAGCGAGGGGATCAGGTAGGCGAGCAGGATGATGGGGACGAAAGTGAACACCCTGTCCCACACTCCGCCCCTCTCGCGCAGGAAGAACAGCACCCCGAGGATGCCGGCGAGGATGCCGAAGATGATGGTATCGCTGCTGATCATAAGTACTGGTCTTCCCCCGGGCGCATTAGGCAGTGCGGATCATCGGACATTGATCGCGTAAACCAATCTTGACCGTGAACGCGCTAGGGTGCAATCGCCGCCGACCCTTCTGCGGGACATTCGCGGGTGTAGCTCAATGGTAGAGCAGCAGCTTCCCAAGCTGACGACGAGGGTTCGATTCCCTTCACCCGCTCCACGCACACATCTTCGCGCTGCACCGTGGTTAGGGTGATGCCTGGTTGCCAGCTTCGCGACCGGGTCTTGCGAGTTCCACGATGGCATCCATCACTGCGTCCGAGTGCGTGAAATGCAGGTAATGGTCGCCGCCGGGCACAATCCGCAGCGTGCACTGTGGGTGGCGCCGCGCAATCGCAATCAGCCCCGGATCGATCTTCGGTAACGCCGCTTCACCCGCCAGCACGATGATCGGCATTTTAAGCTCTTCGAACACGCGCGCCATATTTGGCAGCACCTGCCGGTAATCGCTGTAGAAACCCAAATGCCCCTGCGCGCCGCAGATCTCGGCCCCGCGTGACATGGCGGCGAACGTCTCATCATCGTCGAGCGCCGCGATGTCTGTTGCACGTCCTTCGGCAAAAGTGCGGAAGAACCGCCGGGTGCCGACACGGTTGTGATAAGCCATTCCGGCCCGGGTCACGAAGTTCAGCAGGCCGGAGCTGCGATGGATAATCCCGCTCAAAACCTTGTGGAAGCGGTTCAGCTTGCGTTCGTCTTCGTCGCCGCCGAGCGGGAGGATCGGGGCCTGGATCAGAAGGCCAGCAACGCGATCGGGCGCGGCATCGGCCAAGGCGAAGGCAAAGTTCGCCCCCGCCATGAAGCAGCGCAGTACCACCTTGTCGATACCCAGCCGATCGAGCAGGAACAGCGCATCGGCAGTGGCCTGTTCGTAGGTCGTACTGCCTTGCGGGTAGGGCGATGACCGTCCGTTGCCGGGCCGTGCCGGAGCGAGCACCCGAACGCTCTCGCTCTCAGCCCTTTCGGCCATTGGCGCGGTCCAGCCATCGCCGAAGAACTCGTCGTGCATGAACAGCAATACCGGGCCCTCGTCGGCCCCGAACAGCGCATAGTCCAGCGTCCTGCCATCGGGCAGGGTCAGCATGTGGCGGTGTTCGGCGCGCGGGTAGGGCGGTTTGATGAGCGCGGAGGGGCTGGCGAATACGCCCGCAGCAGCGTCCGCCTCGACCAGCCCGAGCGACATCAGGCCAAGCGCCATGCGCATGAACTCGTTGAGGCTGTGCGTCGCGGTTTTCTCGTAGATCGAGCGGATCTGCGCGCGCACGGTGAGGACCGAGGCTTTGCGCATCCGGGCGATAGCAGGCGCGCCATTCCCTTCCGCCAGCAATTTCATCACGGCCATCTCGGCATCGGTGAGGGCGAAAGCCCGCTGCACGGGTTCACTCAACCGGTCGGGCCAGTTGAAATCTACGCTCTTTGCAATGAGCAGCCTGCGACCGCTCGCCGTGGTCCAGCTGTTGAGCGACAGGATGACTGCACTGTCGGTATTGCTGCGATAGGCACGGACAATGGCCGGCCCTACCGGGTGGCCTTCCGGAGATCCGAGCATGGCGGCATAGTTTGCCAGTTCGGCAATGGCCTCTTCGTCGAAAGGCAATGTCGATAGCGGCTGCTTTTCGCGTATCGCGTAAAGGCTGGACGCGCTGTCATTGGCGCCGCGAACGATCCCGTCGCGATCGACAGCGAAGGCGGCATGCACTTCCGCATGCAGGCGCTGGCCGATCGATTTCGGCAGGTTGGCTTCCTGGCTGATCGTCAGGTCGATCAGCGCCTCGGCCCGGCGAACATGTTCGGACAGGTTATAGGCCCTTTCGCCCGCGTCTCCGTCGTCCGCCACGATGGCATCGGCGAGCCGCTCGCTCCAGCATTCGACCAGTTCGTCGAAACGTTCCGGCTCCAGCGCCACGCCGTATAGCGTGTCGAGGAACTCGGCCCGGTGATCGGGCGTGTTGTCGGGCGCGTCGGGCATGCCTCGGGTCGATCCTGGTCTTTCTCTTCGCCAGCGGGACAGGCGGGCGTCAAAGTAATATGTCCTCCATCCCGCGCCGAGCTGCATAGTCAAATCTGACTATGACGCTGGATTTCTTGACAGACATAACCTGCCCTTGTCGCCGGGTCAGCGAAATTCCCTCGCCCTTTCCGGCATCTTACAGGGAGATTTCGACATGAAGATGAAAGCTATTCTGCTGACCTGCGCAGGCGCCATGGCGGTGGGTGCACTATACCCGTCACCGGCACGTGCGGACGACTGCCTGCTCGACCGCGACGACGATGGCGTGGTCGACGATGGCAGCGATGACGATGCGGGGGCGGAATCGAAGGACGACGATACCTCGGTGGCGTGCGGAAGCGGAGCTGTCGCCAGCACCTTCGGCTCGACAGCAGTCGGGGCCAGTTCCAATGCGAGCGGGGCGAGCGGCGCGACCGCATTCGGCTATCAGGCCAACGCCTCCGGCAATGAGGCAACGGCGATCGGACAGAACGCGATGTCCGATGGACTGCGCAGCGTTGCGCTAGGCGAGGACTCGAGCGCGTCCATGACCGGTGGGACCGCGCTCGGCAACGCGAGTACGGCAACCGGCGTTGGTGCAACCGCAGCGGGCTTTGGATCGGCGGCGTCGGGCGAGGGCTCGATTGCGGTTGGGGTGGACGGATCGGACGGTGATTCTATCGGCGCACAAGCGACCCAGTTCGGTGCGGTGGCGATCGGGATGGATGCGTCTTCGATCGGCATCCAAGCCATCGCCATTGGCAATACTGCGGTTGCAAACGATCAGGGCGCGATTGCCATGGGGGCAAACTCGCAGGCGACAGCCAATGCGGTTGCCATGGGCACGGGCGCACAGGCGACGGGGCTCATTTCGGCCGCGTTGGGCCAGTCTGCGGTTGCAAGTGCAACCGGTGCACTCGCGCTGGGCGCGGGGAGCGAGGCCAGCGATACCGATGCTATCGCGCTCGGCACGAAGTCCTATGCGGACGACGCGAGTGCAATCGCTATCGGCGGAGATGGCGTGGATTTGGACAGCGACGGAGCAAGGGCTACTGGAGAGCGATCGGTCGCAATCGGTGCCGATACCTACAGCTCGGGCAACAGCTCCGTCGCATTGGGCGATCTCAGTCGGTCGATCGCCTCCCAATCTACAGCATTAGGCTACGGTTCTTATGCCAGCTCCGATGGCTACCGGAGTGTGGCGGTCGGTCACGCTGCCAATGTCCTGAACGAATATGCAGTCGCAATCGGTTCGGGCAGCAGGGTCGAAGGGGAACAGGGGATCGCAATCGGTCGCAGTTCGGAGGTCCAGTCATTGCGAGGGATCGCCATTGGTGGCGATAGCGGCGACGATGGCACGGATGGCGCTCTCGCTCTCGGTACGGATGCCGTCGCCCTTGGCACCGATACGCTTGCCGAAGGATCGAGATCGATTGCCGTCGGCGCGAGTGCAGAGGCCACGGCAGCGGTCTCTACGGCGGTGGGGTACGCTGCTTCCGCGACCAGAAACAACTCTACTGCGGTCGGGTCCAACAGCGCTGCCGATGGCGACAATGCCGCCGCCTTCGGCAATCTTTCGGCAGCTACAGGCGAGGCATCCGTCGCGATCGGGGGGGACAGTTCGGACGACGATTACGCGGGCGCGCAAGCAAGCGGCGACGAATCGCTAGCCGTGGGGGCGGACACGGTTTCATCGGGCCTGCGGACCACTGCCTTCGGATATGGCGCCAAGGCGAGCGGGCTGCAAACGACGGCTGCGGGTACCGGGTCCACAGCCGGCGGCATCGGCGCCCTGGCCTTTGGTTCCTTCGCGACCGCGACTGCCAATTATTCGACCGCGCTCGGTTATTCGAGTTACGCGCCGGCCGTACAGGCGACCGCGATAGGCAACGGCGCGCAGGCGACCGGCCAGAACGCAACGGCCGTGGGGCGGGCGGCGCTCGCTCGCGCGAACAATGCGACGGCGCTGGGCACGGGAGCGACCGTGGATCACAGCGGTTCGACCGCGATCGGAGCAGGCGCAACGACCACGGCGGCAAACCAGGTCGCCATCGGGACCGCGTCGGATACGGTCGAGGTTGCGAGCCTTGCAAACTCGAGCGCGCAGCAAACCGGGACAATCTACCTCGTCACCGCCGATGAAAGCGGCACATTGGGGCGAACCGCGTTCAATGCCAGTACGATGGGCGGCAACGGCTTCCAGGGCGCGATGAGCCTGCCGATCTCGGCGGTTACCGACGCGCAGTTCGATGCGCTGAGCAATCGTGTCGCGGGGCTGGAAGGCCAGTTCTCGGACCTGTCGTTCCAGCTGGAGGATCTCGATCGCTCGCTTTCCGGCGGGGTCGCAGCAGCAATGGCGATGGGAAATGCGCCCATCATTCCGGGCAAGTCCGTGTCGGTGTGGGTCAATGCGGCGACCTATAATGGCGAACAGGCGCTGGCTGGCAGCTTCGCCGGGCAGGTCAGCGAGTCGGTCTATCTCTCGGGCGGGTTCAGTACCAATACCGGCGATGATGAATGGGGTGCCCGGGTGGGCGTCGGGTTCGGGTTCTGACCAGGTGGGCGGGGCGGTCCGGCCGCGATCGTTCCGCCTGCAGACTCACACGCCACACATATCCCCCCTTTTCCTGACGTTAGCGGTTGGCCGTTGCCGGCCATTGGGTAAAAAATTCACCTGCGGGTTGTATGGCGGCATTTGATGCGGGCCCGCACACGCGCGGTCCGCCCATGGCAGGCGAATGGTTGGCGTATGAGCAAGGACAATATCGGGCGCGACGTGCTGGCCTTTCTGGCCGGAAACCTGTTGGACGCGACGCCTCTGAACTACCGCTTCGGCTATCTATACCTTACCCGCTCGAGCAAGGTGATCTGCGAGGAGACCGACACCTACATCGACAATGGCATGCGCATGAAGCAGGAAACGATCGTGGAGATCATGGGCAAGCACGCCTCTGCCTCCGACGATCCCGAAGAACGGATCGCCGCGCGCGACGAAGCGGTCGAGATGTTCCTCAATGCGGCTGGCGATCTGGCGCGCGAGACAAAGCGCCAAGCCGATGGTGTGGGCCGGGACATTGCCGAAGAGAGCCAGGCCATCCAGCAAGGTGCGCAGGGCGAAGACCTGAAGGGCGCGATCCGTCGCATCGTAGACCGCGCGGCGCAGGCAGAGCGCGAGCTGACCACCGCCTCCAGCCGGATCGACCGCCTGCAGCGCGATCTCGACGAGGCACGCAACAAGGCGCTGGTGGATGAACTGACCGGCATTCCCAACCGGCGGGCCACGCGCGCGACGATCCAGGATCTGGAGATCCGCAAGGTCCGCTATTGCGCCGCGATCATCGACATCGATCATTTCAAGGCGATCAACGACAATTACGGGCACGCCGTGGGCGACCGGGCTCTCAAACTCGTGGCGGAAGCGCTTACCGAAGCGCTCGCACCGTGGCCGGTCGCACGGTGGGGCGGCGAAGAGTTCCTTGTCATTGCGGAAACGCCCGATGCAGAGCGCGTGCGCGAGAAGGTGACGATCGCCAAGGATGCGCTGGCCGACCGCAACCTGAAGCTGCGCGAAACCGACGAGCCGATGGGTGCGATCACTTTCTCTGCCGGGGTCGCGGTGAATGTTGGCGACAGCGAGGAGACGCTCCGCCGGGCCGACAATGCGCTCTACGAGGCCAAGAAGACCGGACGCAACAAGGTGCTCATCGCACCCGAGACCGGTCGCACGGCGGACGCTGCCTGATCTAGGCTACCCGAAACGCATGTCCTCCTTCCTGTTCGGATTTGCCGCCGCGCTGTTGCTGACCATCGGTGCGCGCGATCAGCTGCTCGTAGCGCGGCTCGTCAATACGATGGGTGGGTTCGCGCTGCTGGCGGCTTTGGTCGCAGCAACACTCACCGCCGGGCTGATGGCACTGGCAGGCGATGTCATTGCGCAGATGCTGCCAGTGGCGGCGCAGCGCATGCTGGTTGCCATCGCGATGATCGTGGCGGCGGGAGAGCTGTTGTGGCCGGCCCGCGAGAAGCGCCCGAAAGAGCCGACCCGTTCGCCTTTCGCTGCCTTCATCGTGCTGCTTGCGCGGCAATGGGGCGATGCTGCGCGCTTCCTGCTGTTCGCTTTGGCTGCGGCGACGGCCCTGCCGGCGCATGTTGCGCTGGGTGGAGCGGCGGGCGCATGGGTCGCTCTGGCTGGAGGCTGGGCGCTGGGCGAAGACCTGGAGGCCTTGCCCTTGCGCGCATTCCGGATCGCGATGGGAATGATCGTGCTGATCGCGGGTATTCTAATGGGGCTGGGCGCGCGCGGGATCATCTGACACGCGCGGCGTCTGCGCTGCCAATCACTGTTATCGAAGCTTTGCCGGGAAACCCGAGCCACGCCCGGCGTTGGTTGGGTGAAACATCACGATCATTTCAGCAAACAGGACAGGAGACCAAACATGGCCCAGGCTGGCGATAATTCGAAAACCGCTCTCGTGCAGGAACTTAACGGCCTGCTCGCGGATCATCTTGCGCTCTATTTCAAGACGAAGAACTTCCACTGGCATGTGACCGGGCCGCGCTTTCGCGACCTGCACCTGCTGTTCGACGAACAGGCGGTCGAAATTCGCGACCAGATCGATGCCATTGGCGAACGCGTGCGCAAGCTGGGCGAGGTCACGCTGACCTCCATCGGCTCGGTTGCACGCGCGACGCAGGTGAAGGACCAGGACGCGACCGATCTCGATGGCGAGGCGATGGTCAAGGAGTTGCACGCCGATAACGTGGCAATGATCAAGCGCCTGAAAGACATGAAGGACCTTGCCGACAAGGCAGGCGACAACGCGACCGATGGCCTGATCGACGACTGGACGGACATGGCAGAGGAACGCGCATGGTTCCTCAAGTCGACGCTCGGCTGACGCAGCCAAGATAAAGCAGGCACGGGCCGATCCGCATTGTGCCGGGTCGGCCCTTTGCTTTATCTGCGACGCGCATGAGGCACCTGCTCCCCAAGCCTGTCGAGCGTATCGCATTGCGCATTGCGCATCGGTTGCGCCATCACTGGCGCCGCCTCGCCAAGCCGCAATTGCACGCCATCACCGTGATCTTGCGCGATGGCGAGGGCAGGGTGCTTTTCATCCGTCATTCCTACGGCCCGCGCGGCTGGACGCTTCCGGGTGGCGGGGTGATCGGCAGTGAGGACCCTGTAGATGCCGCGCGTCGCGAAATGCACGAGGAACTGGGCGTGCGGCTCGGCAATCTTGCCCTGCTGGGGACGCTGACCGAAACCGTATCGGGCGCCCCGCAGACCGCGCATGTCTTCGGCGCTGTGGTGGACGAAGAGCCCAAGCCGGACGGTCGCGAAGTGATCGAGGCCCGCTTCTTCAAGGTGGATGAGGTTCCGGGCCCTCTCAGCGAATTGACCCGGCGCCGGATCGCCGTGCTGCGCGACGCGGAGCCTTAGAAAAGTGCCAGCTGGCCGCTCTTGCCGTCGCGGCGACGTACCTCTTCCTCGCCTTGCTCCCAATCGCGGTCGAGGTTGGAAAGTGTCAGCCCCATCAGCCGGATCGGGCGCGGCAGCGGTAGCAGCTCCTCCAGTATCTCGCTCGAAATGCGCGCAAACTCTTCCTTTCCCTCAAGGTTGCGGGGCAGAGACCGCGCGCGGGTCATCAGCTGGAAATCGTTATATTTCAGCTTCAGTGTCACCGTACGACCGCGCGCCTGCGCCCGCTCGATCCGTTCCCACACGATGTCCACGATATCTGCCAGCGTGGCGCGCAACTCCTCCGGTTCATGGCGGTCGACCGAGAAGGTGCGCTCCCCACCAACAGATTTGCGGATACGGTTGGCGCGCACGGGCCTGTCGTCGATTCCCCGTGCGGCACGGTAGAGATATTCGCCGAAGCTGCCGAAATTCTGCGCAAGCCATGCAGGGTCCTTGGCGGCCAGGTCCGCCCCCGTTGCGATGCCCAGCCGCGCCATCTTTTCCTCGCCGCGCGGGCCCACCCCGTGAAAGCGCCGGATGGGGAGCGTCTGGACGAATGCCGCGCCCTCGCCGGGGCGGATTACGCATAGCCCGTCTGGCTTATTCTGGTCGCTAGCCAGCTTGGCGAGGAACTTGTTGTAGGAAACCCCTGCACTCGCGGTCAGCCGCGTCTTCGCTCGGATTTCCTGCCGGATCATCTGTGCAACCTGCGTGGCGGACGCGATGCCCAGCTTGTTGGCAGTCACATCGAGATAGGCCTCGTCCAAGCTGAGCGGTTCGACCAGATCCGTATGGTGGCGAAAGATCGCGCGGATCTGGTCCGACGCTTCGCGATAGGCATCGAAGCGGCTCTTCACGAAGATCAGATCGGGGCACAGCCGCTTGGCCGTGACCGATGGCATGGCCGATCTGACGCCGAACTTGCGCGCCTCGTAACTGGCGGCGGCAACCACGCCGCGCCCGCTCGACCCGCCGACGGCGACCGGCTTGCCCTGCAGGTCCGGATTGTCGCGCTGTTCCACGCTGGCGAAGAAGGCATCCATATCGACATGGATGATCTTGCGCTGCGGTTGCCCGGCTGCGCCGTCCTCTTCCACTGGATCGCTATCCTGCATGGCCATGCGGCAGATAGCACATTGGTTGCCAATCGGAACCGATCATGCCTAAGCGAATTTTGTGCACATGCGAAATCAAGAATACGCGCCCGGTGAGGCGCAACCCGCAGCGGGTGCCGGGTCGGCTGCCCCGGCGGGTACACGTGCGCCTGCCGCGCTGCCGCCTTCGGGCAAGACAATCGGCGAAACCCAGCTGATCTGGATGATGGCGCTGCTGATGGCGCTCAATGCACTGGGGATCGACGCGGTGCTGCCCGCACTCGATGAGCTGGCGCGCGATCTTTCGGTAGAGGGCAACAGCCGCCAGTTCGTGGTCGGTGCCTATCTGCTCGCCGCCGGGTTGGGCGCACTGGTGCCGGGCGCCATTGCCGATCGCTATGGCCGCCGCCCCGTGCTATTCGCCAGCCTCGCTTCCTACATCATCCTGTCGATCGCATGCTCTCTGGCGTGGAGTTTTGAGTCGCTACTGGCGCTGCGCTTCCTTCAGGGCTTCGGCGCTGCCGGGATTGTTGCGCTTCCGCCAGCAATCATCCGCGATCGGGTCGGCGGCGACAAGATGGCCCGGATGATGAGCCTGATCTTCGTCATCTTCCTGATGGTTCCCGCCATTGCACCCAGCCTTGGGCAGGGCGTGCTGATGGTGATGGGCGACTGGCGCTGGATCTTCGTGTTCACTGCACTTGCCGGTGTGGCGATGGGCGCGTGGGCATGGCGCAACCTGCCCGAAACGCTGCACCCGGAAGACAAGCAGCCGATCCGCCCGCGTATCATCGCGCGCAACATGCGGGCCACGCTGACCATGCGGCAGGCGCTGGGCTACACAATCGGCAGCGCGGTGATCTTCGGGGCGCTGTTCGGCTTCATCAATTCGGCCCAGCAGCTTGTGGGCGAGGCGTTCGGCGCAGGCCCTTGGTTCCCGGCGATCTTCGCCTGCTGCGCGGGCGCAATGGCCATTGCCAGCTGGACCAATTCGCGTATCGTCGAGC